>DASYPF010000052.1:0-6540 GCA_036006905.1 Acidobacteriota bacterium | reverse complement strand
ACAAACGCCACCTACGTCAACAACGCAACCGTTACATTGGTGGAAATGGACTTCGGCGAGTTGATAGGGGACACGGCGAAACTGGCACAAATGAGCAAGATCAAAACGATGGACGAAGCCAAGAAGGCGCTGCAAGACCTCAAGGGATTCAAAATTGACATTGGCCCTGAAATCAATATCGAGTTTACAGGGAAATAGTTTTCATTCGCCATTGGTCATCGGTCATCGGTTAACAGGTCACAGGTCATCAAGTCACAGGTCACAGGTTACGGGTCACATCACCAAGGCTCCAGGACAGACGCCAACGCTTCTAAACTGGTGGATTTGATGACCTGCGGACCTGTGACCTGCGGACCTGTGACCTGCGGACCTGTTGACCTGTGACGTGTGACTTGATGACTGATGACCGATGACCGATGACTGATAACCGATGACACTTTATCTGCTTGCATTGCTGATGGCCGTTTTCGGCCAATCGCCGGTGCGCCCAATCTATTACGTCTCGCGCACTCCAACGCCTATCAAGGTTGACGGGAAGCTGGATGATCCCGCGTGGGCCAACGCCCGCCCGGTCGGAGCTTTCGTCAACAACATCGACGGCTCCCCCAGCTCATACCAAACTGAGGCAAGGATTCTGTACGACGACAAATTCCTCTACTTTGCGTTTCGATGTGTCGACGACAACATTTGGGCCACCATGACGCGCCGCGACGACCACCTTTGGACTGAGGAAGTAGTGGAAGTTTTCCTGCAAGCCGATCCAACGCAGAAAAGCTACATCGAGCTGGAAGTAAATCCGCTAGGGGCGATGATCGACATCTTTCTGCTCGACGTCCGCAAGCCGCTGCACTACGAAAGCTGGAACAGTGAAAAGCTTCAGTGGGCAGTGCATGTCGACGGTACCGTGGATGGAAAAGGTGGAGACAAAGAATGGACCTGCGAGATCGCGCTGCCAATGGAAGACATCGTACCGGCGCCTCACATTCCTCCCCAGCCGGGAGATCACTGGCGGTTGAATTTATATCGCGTGGAGAAAAAGCCCACCACCGCCCTGCTCGCCTGGTCCCCTACGCTGATCAACAATTTCCATGTGCCGCCTATGTTCGGCGAGATTGTGTTTCAATAAATAGTTTGCCGCGGATGAACGTGAAGAAGTACGAATGACGAAGTTCGAATGGCGAATGACAATGTTTAGGACTTCATTCGTCATCGGTCTCTAAACGCGTAATCGAGGCCCGAAGGGCCGCCATTGGGCAGGCCCGCCCGTCATCCGGGTTATTCACAAACTTCGATTTTCATTAACGGCTCGCAGCAAAAGCCGCTGCGCGGCTTCTGGAGGTTCTACATTTCGAAGAAACAATATGGGCCAACTCAGCCCGCGAAGCGGGCGTCCAGCGTGTAGCCCCCGGCGCAGCGAAGCGGAGCCGGGGGCCAAGTAGAGTTTCGTAGAGGGAGCCCGCAAGGCGGGCGACAGGGTTTAGCTTAATTGGAGTCCGGCTTGAAATCGGTGTGATATGCGCAAAGAAGCGCCCCCTTCTTGATTCGATGGCATGGCTTCAACGTGGCAAATACGATGCGATACAGGATTTTCTGCTGTCGCCCGCCCTGCGGGCTCTCCTGGCGAGCCCCCAACTAACCCCCGGCTCCGCTTCGCTGCGCCGGGGGCTACACGCTGGACGCCCGCTCCGCGGGCTAGCCCGCCGCTGCGCGGCTTTTCTTCTCGGCATAAAACATTTGTGCTATCAACTGTTGTATTTTTTTGGCGAATTGACTTACTTGACAGGGAAACGAACATGAGAGGCACTCTTTTCTTCGCGATGTTACTTGGTTACTTCGTCTTAGTTCCACCAATCGTTCTTTCCGTCGTTGCGCAGACTAAACGTCAGGTAATCGATACCCACACTCATTTCTTGCCGTTTCCGCCCGATCCGACGGAGGTGGCAGAAGCGACCGTCCGGCGCGCTATCCAAGTGATGGACGACAATGGCATCGCTAAGGTCGTGGACCTGAACGGCGGTTTCGGCGACGCGCTGAAACGCCGCATTGCACTGTATGAGAGGCTTGCTTCGGGGCGCATCATCGTTTTCACCAACATCGATTTTTCCAAGGTCAACGATCCGCAGTTTCCCAAAAAAGCAATGGCTGATTTGGAGGAATCCTACCGTGGGGGAGCCCGGGGATTGAAGGTCTTCAAGTCATTGGGGCTGGTTCATAAAGATGCCGGAGGCAAGTTGCTTCGCTTTGACGATCCGCGGTTTGACGCAGTTTGGGCCAAGTGCGGCGAGCTAGGAATCCCGATCTGGTTTCACGTGGGTGATCCGGCGGCATTCTTCCGCCCGCCCACGCCTGACAACGAGCGATACGCGGAGCTGAGTGTCCACCCGGAGTGGAGTTTTTACGGCGAACAGTTTCCGGCGCGTGAGGAACTGCTCACCCAAATGGTCAACGTACTGCTGCGTCATCCTGAGACTACGTTTGTGGGCGTGCATTTTGGGAACAATCCCGAGAATTACCGCTACGTGGCGGCTGTGTTGGATCGGTGCCCCAATTTCAATATCGATACGGCGGCGCGTGTGGGAGAAATAGGCCGGCACGATCCGGCGAAGCTGCGGGAATTCTTCCTCAAGTATCAGGACCGGGTCTTGTTTGGCAGCGACACTGTTTTTGGTCCGGACAATATCGATCTGGGAGTGCCGATGCCGGGCAAAAGGACCAACGCCGAAGCTCATGCGTTTTTCGACACGCACTGGAAATTCTTCGAAACCTCGGCGCGCACTATGGATCATCCATCTCCCATTCAGGGAAATTGGAAAGTAAATGCGATCGACTTACCCGCTGCTGTGCTGCGAAAGTTTTACAAGGAGAACGCGCAGCGGTTGATACCGGGGATGAAGTAGGGAAGGCGAGCGCTTAGCCGCGGATTAGCGCGGATTAACGCGGATCTGGAACTAACCACTAAGGCATTAAGACACCTGGAACGAGGTTGTCAACCTCCTTAGTGCCCTTGGTATGTTCGTGGTTGAGTCAAAAAATCCGCGGCAATCCGCGTTAATCCGCGGCCAAAAACCTTCGCGTTCTTCGCGCCTTCGCGGTGAGCTTTTCACGGACATCCCCTATAATGGCCCAATGGACATTGCAGGCGCAGTTTCCGAAAAGCGCGCGGGGAAACCAAAACCGCTGTCTCTGTCTCGTACGTTCCAGGCTTTCCGTTATTCTGATTTTCGCCTGATGTGGCTGGGCGCCTTCACTTCCACGACAGGGACTTGGATGCAGATGGTGGCCCAGTCGTGGCTGGTCTTCAGTTTGACCGGTTCGGCTTTTTATCTCGGATTGACCGGCTTTTTTGGTGATCTGCCGATTCTCTTATTTTCGCTGGTCGGAGGCGTCACGGCGGACCGCATCGACCGGCGCAAGCAGTTGCTGACCTCTCAGTACATTCAAATGGCTTGCGCGTTCATTTTGACCGTCCTCGTTTACTTTGGCTGGGTGCGCATCTGGCACATCCTGGCGCTGGTTTTTGCCGCCGGCACAGGACAGGCTTTCGGCGGCCCCGCCTATCAGGCGCTGGTTCCTGGGCTGGTCAAGCGCGAGGACGTGCCCAACGCAATCGCCTTGAATTCAATTCAATTCAACCTGGCGCGTGTCGTCGGCCCGCTTCTGGCGGCTGTCGCTATGGCTTCCGTCGGCGCCGTGCTTTGCTTTTTCCTCAACGGGATCTCCTTCATTGCCGTCATCATCAGTCTCTATCTGATCCAGGCGACCTTCAAACCGGAGAAGACGACCGAATCGGTGCTGGCGGGAATGGGCAAGGGATTCGCTTTCGTGAAAGAACAAGGCCCGCTGTGGCAATTGACCGTCCTCGGATTTGCCAGCACGTTTTGTGGAATCCCATTGCTGACGCTGCTTCCCGTTTTTGCCCGCGACGTTTTTCGAATGGGATCGACCGGTTATTCGACCATGATGGCTGCTTCAGGCGCCGGCGCCATTACAGGCGCGCTGCTGTTTGCAGGCCTGGGTCACGTGGAGCGCCGCGGAATATTTACTCTGAGAGTGCAGTTGATCCTGGCCCTGTTTCTCGGAATTTTTGCGGTGTCGCGGGTTCCACTGCTCAGCTATGTGATTTTGTTTCTCGGCGGTGTTTGCCTGATGGCGCTGTTTGCCTCGATCACTTCGCTGGTGCAACTGGCTACATCCGAGCAGATGCGCGGCAGGGTGATGAGCATTTTCATGCTGGCTTTCCGCGGAGGAATGCCGCTGGGAAATCTGACCGCTGGCTTTCTGGCTTCGCGCATGACGCCATCGCTGGCTCTTGTTTCGGTGGGCGCGCTGCTAGGTATGGTCGCGGTTGGGTTTATGTTGTCGGGAAGCGGTGTTAAGAAGCTTTAGTTGGACGTTTTTCAGTTCTATAGGAGACGGTAGTCGTACCTCCATGGTCGCGTTAGCGACCGATGAATTTAGCCCGGCCTTTCAAGGCCGGGTGAACGAATCATTAATGGGTTTTTCGTCGCGTAGCGACGATTGGGCCCCGGTTGAGTCAATCGTCGCTACGCGACGAGATGTTTTTTTGTCTTGGACTCCCGGCCTTGAAAGGCCGGGCTAAAGTCAGACGCCGCGATGCGGCGCAGGGCGCGCTGAAGCGTGCCGAGCACGCAGGATGCGTGCGCTCCCAGGGACAACGGACCACGGACGTCTTTCCGCTTAGCCCTGAAACTGTAAGTTTCGAGTGATTCGGCCAACGCGCGCTACGATTGCTTTTTCCAGCAGCCAGGTGAGTACGGCCAACCCGGCAAGCGTTGCCACGAAAAGATCCGTGCGCGGATAAACCCGGCGCATCAGGAAGAAAAGCAACATCATAACAAACACCGGCCCCACCATCATCACCAGCATGATCCGGCTGGATCGCTCTCCTTTCCTCACGGGTTGTGAAAAGGGAAGTTCCGGACTAAAGAGCACGGAAATCTGTAAAACCATGTGCGCCAGCAGCGCCAGCATGCAGAGATGAAGGAGCACGTGCGCTGGGTTTCGGAAAAAGTAGGCAAACACGGCGGCGATCAGTGCCAGGTAGGGAAATACAAAATACGCCAGCAAAAAGTTCTTGGTAGCCAGAACCAGCCGCTCCTTGTCGGCGGGAGTTGCATAGAATATCCATGAAGCTTGATACGAGTCGCTGCTTGCCAGCGCGGTCTTTAAAGTCACCGGAAAGAGCAGCACCGCCAAATAAAGCAGCCCGCCGCGCGCGAAATTGAATCTCGGGTCGAGGAAGGGATCCGGCAGAGGGCCCTCTCGGAGCCCCATGATCAAATAGAAAATGGTCAGCGGCAAAATACCCAGCACGCCCAGACGAAATTTTTGATCAAATCGAAATTGACTCCAAATCAACAGCGCCACCGCCCGCGCTTCCCGATGCTTGAACAGCAAAGAACGTCCCAGGCTGCCTGTTGCCGGCTTGCGGCCGCCTTCGCTAAGACTGCCTAGAGCGGCCAACCGCTCCGAGTAGTCGAGAGACAGCTTGCTGTCGGCCCAGTAAATCAGGACGGCAATGGCGACTATTGAGAGCAGCGCGGGAAAGATTTCCGCCAAACTGTGACGGCCCGCGGCCAAGTCCAGATAACTGGCAAACCAGGTAGCGGGATGGAAGAACCACCAGGGAGTCTTTTGCAGCGTCCTGCTGCCGAACCCTTTGCCACTCGCCAAGCTGGGAAGGAACGTGTAACCTCCGTAGATTAAAAACGACATGACCAACTGCAGGTAGGAAAGCGCGCGCCGCAATTTCCGTGGATGGACGAAGCGCAGAATGCCGGCATAAAGCAGAATCATTGCCAGCGCGACACTGATGCTACTCAAATAAGTAGCCAGGACAGCAGCCGCGCCCAGCAGGGGATTGAATCCTCTCGTAAAGAAGTAGGCGCCGATGGGGGCCAATCCCAGAGCGGTCGTGATTACAGCAATGTAAAAAAGAAGATTAGTCAGCGTTGCGAAAAAGTAGGTGCGCGAAGAAATCGGCATATGCCCTAAGATCAGATAGTCATCGGGTGAGAGAATCACCGAGTGAAATTCAATCAAGACGAGAGCGCCGATCATGAACATCACCCAAGTGAGGAATAACGTCCCGGTCAAAAAGACGTCCTTGTTCAGCCAAATAAGCGTGCTGAACATCAGGCCCATGATGAAATAGAAAAAGAGAAGAACAATGAAAGCCGTGCCGGGGCCTCCGCGGGTTCTCCCGCCGAACGCCCCTTCCATCCTGGCCACCCGAAAATCACGCTTCAGCGAAACCCTTACCAGCGCCCGCCATTGCCAATAATCGATTCCCAGTACTTCCAACAGACGATCCAGCATAAGAACATTTTAGTTCGAATTGAACCTAAACTGGATTATTCACGAATGTTCACCACGGAAGCACAGAGAACACAAAGGTGGCACAGAGCACAGGGCTGAAGCTTGAAGTATGAAGACTGAAACATGTAAGAACACTCTGCGTTTTGACGAGTCTTCATACTTCAAGATTCAGCCCCGCTCTCTGTGCTAACTTTGTGCTCT
>DASYPF010000051.1:0-6066 GCA_036006905.1 Acidobacteriota bacterium | reverse complement strand
ACCAGCGCGGAGTTGCCGCAATAACGATGCAGGAGGTTCCGATTTTCCGAGCCTGATCGCGACGACTCACTCTGGCGCGCCGCTCCCTTCCGGTCGCGGCTCTGTGGGTGCCGACACCAAGCCCGCAGCCGCCGATCATGCGCCCTTGACGTTGGTGTAGTCGCAAAGTGTTACATCGGTGCGCCGCTCCCTTCCGGTCGCGGCTCTGTGGCTGCCGGCGTCCACGCTGCAGCACACTGTCGCGAATTGCGTGCGCGTATTCTTTACGCTTCCTGATAAAGGCTGGTTGAAAAAACCACAAGAAATAGCCAACGTGCCTCTGTGGTGAGGGTTTTCTGAACAGGCCTCCGCCTAGAAGTTACTTTTTCAAGAACCATTATCGCGGTGGTATCGTTCCCTCCGGAACCGACGAACTTCGGTGCTGTGCTTTCAAGGTGCGATACTTTTCCATTTCTCTTTGGGCTTCACTTTCGCGACCTAGCCGAAGGTAGGCCTGGGCGAGCTGGTAATGAACATAATCCTTTTCCGGATCGATCTGGCAAGCGGCTTCCAGCCTCTGTCGCGCTTCATCGAGCTTGCCTTGCTGCAGATAAGTCTTTCCCAACTGGTAATGGGCTTCGGCATAAGCCGGTTCTAACTGGATGGCCCGTTTCATTTCTCCAATTGCATCCTCCTGTTGATGTTTCATCAACAGGAGGTATCCCAGGTGGTAGTGCGATTTTGCATCGCTGGGACGAATACGCAACTCCTGGCGGAATGCGCCTTCCGCTTTTTCGAATTCCCCTCCACGCAGATGCGCCATTCCCAGGTTGTAACTTGCCTCCGGCATCGACGGATTGAGCTGAAGCGCTACCTGGAACTCAGTTGCAGCGGCCGAATATGCGCCCTGTTGTGCCAGAGCCTGGCCCAGCAACAGGCGTAGTGCGGCTTGAGTGGGATTTTGTTGGATAAGCGCGCGCAAAACCTTCTCGCTCTCAGGACTGCTGCCGGTTCGAAGCAACGAAACTGCCAGCGCCAGATTCAGTTCCGGATCTTGAGTCTTTTCACGCAGTACGCTACGAAGCAGCGGCTCGGCTTTCTGAAAGTCGCCCACATAAAAATAGGATAGAGCCATAAGATGGCGCATTTGTAGTTTTTCCGGGTTGAAGGCCAGCTGCTTCTCCAAAAGAGGAATTGCCCGATCGTATGTCTTCATCATGTAAAAAGTCAGCGCTGCGTTGTAGCGCAGATCTTTCAAGTCCTCTTTCCATTCCAGAGCGCGGCTGAATAACGAGGCGGCGTGCGGATAATCGCTTTGCGCTGCCCGCAACAGCCCTATGCTGCTGTAGATGGTGGCAATGCCCTGTTTCAGATCCGACTCGAAGGGCGCCGCCTGCGTGGGGTTGATTCGAGACGGAAGATCGATTTCTAGAGTAACCGAGCCCTTTGTGTCTTTGCCTTCCATGGACAGCGCCGATTCCGGGACATTACTGTCGCTCTTGAGAAATGCGTCCAGTGAGTCGACAGAGCTAACAGCAGATTTTGACTTGAGTTCACTCGACAACTGCAGTTCTTTTTTCGCGGCCTCCTCTTTTCCCAGTTTGCGATATGCACTGCTCAAAATGTAATGCGTGTTGGCGACTTGATAATCGTTGCGGCTCAGGTCGGTAGTCAGCTCGATAGCTTTCGTCAGCGCTGCGACGGCTTTCGGGTACTGGCCGCTCCCGAACAGGGCACTTCCTAAAAAGTGGAAGGCGTCTGCAGACTGGGGATTAGCCCTTACGGCTTGTTCTAGTGTTTCCGCTGCCCGTACAAAATCGCGCGTCTCGCGATAGGCGACGCCGAGCAGAAAGTGGGTGTGGAAGTCGTTCGGATTAATCGCTAATTCCTGCTTGAACAATTCGATCGCCGTGGGGATTTTTGCCGTGCCTTCTCGAATCAAATAGGCTTGCCCCAGATAGAAGCGCGCGCGGCGCACTTTGGGATTGAGCGCGATCGCCTTCTGGAATTCATCAATGGCCTGGTCCAGAAAGCGCATCTCTTTGTAGGCGCGACCAATCAGAATTCGCAGCTCAGGCGAGTCACCGAGGGTGTTCAACAATCCATTGAGGATTTTCTGCGCCGGCTCCAACCGTTTGTCTTCGAGATATACAAGGGCCAGCGTGTAGGCGGCGCCCAGATCTGATGGGTTCTTGGAGACAACATCCTCCAGTTCATTGACTGCCTCTTTGAAGCGGCCTGCCAGCATGTAAAGCTTTGCCAGAAGGTGATGCGCGCGAGAATTAGAAGGGCTTCGTGCCAGTACTTTCTGCGCAACCTCGATTCCCGTTTCCGCATTTCTTCGGAGAAGATGGACGATTCCCTGCCCAATAAGAGCATCATCGGAATTGGTGCGGGCCTCGGCCGCTTCTGAGTAGGCCTTCAGTGCCTGGTCGTATTTCTGCTGATCGGTGGAGAGTGCGCCCAGTTGCTCCAGCGCCAACCCGAGCGCCTGTCGGAATTCGCTCTCGGCTAGAGTTATTTCACCACCGGCCTGATACTTTTGTCCCGCCTCGAAATGACGTTGAATGTCGTCTTGCTGCGCCAATCCTCCGATGGTCAGGACAATAGCAACCACCAGGCAGGTGATCCGAAGGGTAAAGCTCCTCATGGGATCCCCATATTAGCACGCAACTGGAGGCTGCAGGAGGCAGACGGCAGGAGGCAGGAGGCAGGAGGCAGGGGAAAAGCGTCATTGGTCATTGGCCGCAATCTGACGCCAAAAATCCTTGGTCTCGTGGTGCCTTTGTGGTTAATTTATATGAAATCAAACGGGTACAAAAGGGAGTCCATCATGATTCGCAAGGAACTTCGTATCGTTAGCATTGTCATTCTCCTGGCCGGAGGATTTCTTCTGGCCAAGGATTTCTGGGAGAAGCCCTACACGGAGTGGAAGAAAGCGGATGTTAACAAAATGCTCGGAGATTCTCCCTGGGCAAAAACGCAGACTACGGCGGAACAGGTCGGAGGAAAGGGAAGCGGAGTCGGCGGCGACAAAGAGATTTACAACAATGTGGTAATCCGGTTTTTTTCGGCGCTTCCCGTCCGCCAAGCCTACGTGCGCACCATGCAACTGATGAACAACTATGACTCGAAAAGTGAGTCGGAAAAGGCTGAGATCGACGCCAAGTTCGGCCGCATCTTGAAGATCGATTTCAGCAAGATGATCATTGTCGCTCTGGAGTATTCCACCAATGATCAGGAGCGTCGCATGAATGTTAAGCGTTACCTGGAGAACACGAAGGTGGAACAGCTCAAGCAGAGCTGTTACCTGATCAGCGATCGACTGGGACGCATTGAGCTGCAGGAATACTATCCGCCTAGCCCCGATGGAACTGGGGCAAAATTCGTTTTCCCTCGGATGGTGGGAGACAAACCGGCCGTAACGGCCGAAGACAAAGAAGTCAAATTCGATCTTTATCTTTCGCCTGTCAACCAGCGGGTCTTTTTGACTTTCAAAATCAACAGCATGATGCACGGGGGCGAGCTGGCGATTTAGGGGCTAGTACACTGTAACAGAAAAATTAATACCGTTTATTAGGACACGGAAAACGCGGAAAACACGGACTCACGAATGTCTTCTCGGGGCACCCTGCATTTATTGCCAGGCTGATTGTGTCTCAGGGTGCCCCGAAAAGACATTCGCAAATCCGTGATTTCTATGTCATCCGTGTCCCAATAAGCGGTACCAATTTTTCTGTTACAGTGGACTAGTTGATCGGAATTTGGAATCCGAGCCGCCGGCCGACATTCCGGATGCGCTCGTCCAGCGTTAGAAGAACCAACCCGGGCACCGAGCCGCGCGCCACCAGCGCACTGGCCAAGTGCAACGCGTCGAGCGTCCGAATTGGCTCCAGGGGAAAGGAGCGGCGGGCGCGCTCTACGACTTCGGTGTCGATGCGGAGGACTTGCCAGTGCCCTGCCGCTGCGTTTAGCAGAGCGTGGCGGTCGGACACCTCAGCTTCAGAAATCTCGTCTTGAGTCTGCGCCCGAATCAGGACTCGATCACATTCAATGAGTGTCAGATCCGATGCAATAACCAATTCCGCCTCGGCCAGCGCCCGACGGGCAGCTTCACCGGCTGGCTCACCCAAAAGCCATGCAAGCACTGCGCTTGACTCGGCATAGAGCCTCAACGCGTGCCCCGTTGTTCATCAAGAAGTTGCTGCCCTCGACCAACAGGTAAGACTCGCCGCAATGGCGGATAGAGATCCGACCGATTGGGCGCGCCAAGGGTCAGCACTCCACGCTTGGCCAGCAAAACAAGCCCTGGCGTAATGCGTTCGTCCCGTACCAGGCCGGGCGGTCTGAGCTCGGCGACAACCTGTCCCCGGTCTGTCACCAGGACTTCTTCTCCAGCCCGGATTTGCCGAATGTATTCGCTCAAGCGATTCTTAAGCTCTCGAAGTCCGACAGCCTTCATCCGCCAAATGTAGCTTCATGACGCTACATTGTCAAGGCCCCATGATCTGGGCCGTTCAACCGAAAAAACCAATAAACTAGCGAATCAGCCCACCTTGCGCAGCTTGGTCACTCGTCCGATCTCGACCCACTCCACCACAAAAATATTCCCATCGTGGTCCCAGCAGGCGCTGTGCGGGCAGATGAATTTGCCGGGAATGAAACTCTCGCGCGGCTTGGTCCGCAAATCTTTCCAGTCATCGCCTCCTTCGCCAAGATGAGTGATCACCTTGTTGTCGCGGTTCATGAGGGTCACGCGCGCTGCCAGGTCAGGAACCAGCAAATCGCCCTTGCGCTGGTCGAAGTGACAGGGAAGTTTGACGCCGCTGACAAAACCGATGTGTTCGCCATTCAGGTTGAAGTATTGCAGGCGGTTGTTGCTTCGGTCCGCCACAATCAAAACGGGATTCTGGCCCCGCGTGTCGACCATAATCCCATGTGGCGTGGCAAGCTGTCCCGGCGCGGCGCCCTTGCCGCCGAACGTACGGATGAATTCCCCTTTGCTGTTGTATTGATTGACAAAACTGGAACCGTACCCGTCGCCCACATAAATATCGCCATTGGGAGCAATGGCCAGATTCGTAGGACTGTACTTGATGGCGGGTTTTCCCTCGGTATCCAGTGGATACTTGTCAGATTCCTTCGGGTAACCCAGAGTGAAAATAACTTCCCCATTCAGCGCCGTCTTGACGACGATGTTGCGCTTTATGTCGCACAGGTAAAGAAACTCCTCGCTTCCTTCTTTGCGAATGAGCAATCCATGCGCCCCTCCTTTGAATTCTCTGCCCCAGGACTTGACGAACTTTCCGTCCGGATCGAAGATCACCATGGTGCTTTCACTGGTGCTGTGGACCGTGTGATGCACGTAGACGTATCCCTGCCGGTCAACGCAAACTCCGTGGGTGTTTCCGTACTTGATGGTGCGCGGCAACTCGCCCCAATCATGAATCGCCTCGTAAGTATATTCGCCGCTGCCCAGCACAGGTCTGGCGGATCCGGATTTATTAGTGGCGCCCAGGATAGCAATCCCCGCCGATTTGGTTCCGCCCAGAAGGCCTGCCGCGCACGAAGTCACGATGCTGGCGCCAATGGTTGTCATGAACTTTCGTCGCGAGGATTTGATCTTTGTGCGCTGATTGGTTGATTTGGTTTTCATGGTGCACCATTCCTTGCCCGATGCGGGAATAGAAAGTCGTTTCTGTTTGGGAATCTAATAAATAATGCGACCTAATCCAAAGCTCAAATCTTTCCCAACAAAATACATTAAATTGTTGTTGATGGGATTTTCCGTCCACCAGCCGTGAACTCGGACTTTTTCATGGCGAAGCCCGTTCCAATCAGCCGTCAAGACATAAAGCCGTCAACGTCTACGATCACGAGCACACGGTGGCCGTAAGGCGACAACCAAACGAGTGACGCGAGCCATGTCAAGAAGAGCGCATGATCGGCGGCGGGCTTGGTGGTGGCACCCACAGAGCCGCGACCGGAAGGGAGCGGCGCGCCAGATTGAGTCATCGCGACCAGGCTCGCAAAATCGGGACCTCTTGTTGCGGCAAGTCTGCGCAGGTGTAGGCGCAAAGTGTTACA
>DASYPF010000050.1:0-4555 GCA_036006905.1 Acidobacteriota bacterium | reverse complement strand
GTCACTCGTCCAGCTACCTTCGCGTCATTTGTGGTCGAAAGTCCCTTCACCACAAAGGACACAGAGGGCACAAAGGCTTGCTTGCGACTGTTCCTTGGCCCTAAGAGGACTACGGACAACTGACGACGGACAACGGGCGTTCCTAAACAATCCGCAATCCGCAATCCGAAATCCGCAATTGGTTCAATCCGCAAACCGCAATTGAACTACCGCGATCTATCTCGAAAATAAGTCACGATCGTCTCGGCGAGCCTTCCCAAAGCCACAGTGGCCTCATTTTCCGGTGTCCACTTTTGGTCCTCTGACTCCTGAGCAAACAGGCTCAGCACGAAGTCCCCTTGCGGCGTGAAAACGATGCCGACGTCGTTTCTGACGCGGTCGAGAGCACCGCTCTTGTTGGCTACCTCGACCTTGGCCCATTTCTCACCGGCAAAATAACGTGGGATCTGGTTGCGATCTCTTTGCTTTTTCAAAATGGCGACCATTTGCTCGGAGGCTACCGCATCTACCAATTCTTTCTTATATATCTTCTCCAGCAACAGCAGCATGTCGCGCGGCGTCGTTACTCCCAAGCCCCACTTTTTCTGCTCATCGGTAAGCGGCTCGGTGGCGGGTCGGAAAACCTTTTTAAAGAGAACGGTGTTGGTCAATCCGATCTGTTTCATTCTCTCGTTCGCTGCTTTCAATCCCACCCGGTCGATCAACATATTGGTGGCTGTGTTGTCACTTAGCACGATCATCAACACGATGGCATCCTGGACGGTAAGGTGAAGTCCTAATCCCAGATCCTGAAGGATCCCGGACCCGGGAGCACGATTTTCCTCCGTGTAGGCAATTACATCTTCCATCGCAAGCCGATGCTCCCTGGCCTGGGCGAAAACTTCCGCCATGATGGAGAGCTTAATCACACTGGCGGTCTGGACTTTTTCATCTGCCCGGAACTCTACTGTCTCTCCCGTCTTTAGATTCTTCGCGGCGAAGTAAATTTTCCCTTTGAAATGGTCGATAATGTTGTGAACGGCAACCGGAAGATCTGAGGCAGCGCTGTAAACCTGGCAGGCTAACATTAACGGAAAGATCAAGAGAACCATTCGTAAGTTCATTGAATCCCTACCCTATGATGAAATGAGCCCGCTTGCGGCGGGCTGAGGCACGCTTTCAGCGTGCCCTGCGCCGCATAGCGGCGTCTGACTTTAGCCCGGCCTTTCAAGGCCGGGAGTCCAAGACAAAGAAAACATCTCGTCGCGTAGCGACGACTGATTCAACCCGGACTCAATCGTCGCTACGCGACGAAAAACATATGAAATTTCGATCACGCTACCAATATTCTGCTCCTGATACCATGTCAGTTGAAATGAGACAACGTTTTCGGGTAAGCAATGAATTCTTTGCCGCGGAGACCCGTGCGACGGGACGAGGCTTCGAGGTTAAGGTGTACAGCTTAAGAACTGCCGACGGCTATTTCAAGCAGGACATCCTAAAACCAGTGCTACACTTACGCGGGGAAGACGAAGAGGAGCTATTGAGGCAGGCAAGAGCTTGGATCGAGTCCTTGAAATCCGGGAACAAAAAATGACCACGTCGATGGTGAAACGGTTCGAAATCCGCATGGCTCTGAAAGACGAAGTAAGAGACGTTGAAGTTCGGGCCCGGAAGCGGAGAGACGGATGGGAGGCGCAGCTCTACCTGTTGCCGCGCCCCAAGGCTGACCCCTGGCTGGCGCGCGAAGAAAAGCTCGGCGCACCTGTTTTACTTCACGTCGACTCGGAAGAAGCGGCTATCGAAGAGATGATGAATCACGTCAAGAATTATTTCCGGCTTGAGATCACAAACGGTTGAAAGCTCCATTCGCGAAACTATAGACCGACCCCGCAGACCAAGCCATGAAAGTGATTTATTACTGGACTGACATGGACGGACGGATTACCGACGTGCATCCGTCTGTGACTCAGTACGGCTACGATCCTCAAGAGTTGATCGGGCGGCCCGTGTTGGAAGCTTGCGTGTCCTCTCCGAATTCAAACGATTTGCTGGCCGGTTTGAAAACGTCAGGGGTGATCCGGAATTGTGAAGTCAAAATTAAGACCAAGGAGGGAAAGTTAATAAGCGCCTCTCTCGACGCGCGCGTCGTGTTGGACGGCCAGGGCGAACCAATTGCGGTAGAGGGAGCGGTTCGAGAAATCCCTGAGACTGAGGAAGAATCGAAGCGACGGGAGCGCGATGAGGCGGCGCACCACATGCTGCGTGTTTTGACCCGAGACATTTATAATCCCCTTACCGTAATTCTGGAAAATCTGACCTTGATGAAGACGGAAGAGGCCTCACCTTCCATGCGACAATCGCTCGGGGACATTGAACGCTGCGTTCACCAAATCAAGTTTGTGATGGACGAGTTGGAACAGGCAGATCTATCAAATCCCACACCCATAACCGGCCTGCCTGATATTGCCCATGACGTTGAGAAACGAAAGCTGGAAGAGACACTCAAATCGTCGGTAATAACCGATCCTCTGACCAGGACGTACAACCGTGTCTTTTTCGACCAGCTCCTGGAAAAAGAGTTAGTCCGAAGCAAACGTTACAACCGGACTGTCTCTATAATGCATGTAGTGGTGGAGCGCCTGAAGGAAATCAGCGAGCGCTACGGGCGAGCTGTCGGCAACCAACTGCTGACCGAGAGCGCGCGCATATTGGCTTCGAGTATCCGAACCTCGGACACGCTGGCCCGCTGTGGTGCGAGCGATTTTCTGATTCTACTTCCGGAAACGGACGAAGCGAGCAGCAAATACGTGGTTCAGCGGATTGAGGAGAAGGTAAAACAATTTAACGAGTCGGTCTTCCTGCCGCCTTTGCAGTTGGGTGTCAGGTGCGTATTTTGTACCGGCACTGAGGATGCACAGAAATCGCTGGGAGCACTGCTGCAGAGCACAAGCTAGCCCAGAGCTCTGTTCTAATGGGTTCTCGGAATGCGACCGCGGACTATTCACTGCGAACCCCGGTGCGGTATGCCGCTTGCACCAAGCGATGAAGAAAAGTCAACGTTTTCAACGACTGATAGCATGAAGGCTGTTTACTTTCGCACAGACATGGATGGAGTGATCACCGATGTCGATCCTTCCATCTCTCAGTATGGTTATGCCCCCGGGGAGTTGATCGGCCATGCTGCATCGCCCAGGTATATTCGCTCCGCCGAATTCGACGCGTTGTTTCCCAAGCTAAAAAAGTTTGCCGTCGTATGTGACTACGCGGTGCGGCTGAACACCAAGAGTGGAGAAACCCTAACTGCATCCCTCGATGCTCGTCTCGTTTATGACAGCGATGGCCGTCCAATGGCCGTTGATGGAGTGCTGCGAGAGGTGGGAAAGAGCAAAAGCTTTACTCGCCGGGAACATGATGACGTCACACAAAAGCTACTCATGGTGCTCACCCACGAAATCCACAATCCCTTGACTGGAATTATTGGGAATCTTTCGTTGTTTCAAGACGAGAATATTTCTGCAGCCAATCGCGAACGGCTTCAGGAAATTGAAAAATACGCTCAAGAGATCAGATCATATCTGGCCGAGTTGAGGGATCTGGATCTGCCAGAGCGCGATGCCTTGTCAGAATCCGCTGATCCCATCAGCATTATTCATCAGATCGAAAGACAGCGATTGGAGTACTCCCTTCGAGTCATCACCGACCAATTGACCGAAACTTACAATCGACATTTCTTTAATCAGTTTTTGGAAAGAGAGATGGTTCGCTCGAAACGTTACGGATACACAGCGATGATTCTGCTGATCGTCGTTGAAGACTTCAAAAACATACAAGAGCGCTTTGGTCGGGCCGTAGCCAACAGAATTCTGATCGAGAGCGCCTTCTTGCTCAAGTCATGTATACGCAATTCGGACATCATCGCCCGAGAAGGCGAAAATAACTTTCTCATTCTGCTTCCTGAGACTGAGCTGAAAAAAAGCCGATTCGTCCTCTCACGGATCCAGGATAAATTGTTGCGCCGCAATCAGGCCGCAGAAGAACCATTGCTGCACTTTAGGATGAAGTCGACGTCGTGCGCCAGTCCTGAAGACGGCCGCAGAGTATTGGCTGAACTGCTGGAATCCGCTCATCCTGGATCCGAACCGCGAGCGTGATCACATCTTCGGATCAATGAGAGCTTTGACGACCTTCCCTGCGGCTACATCGTCAAGTGCCCGATTGGCCTGACCCAGCGAATAACGAACGAGCGGAATCATGGACCATGGCTTGGAACGCACAGGGTCCGTCATGATTTGCACAGCGCGGTAAAAGTGCGAATAATCAGATCCCCAGCAACCACGGATTTCCAGGTGCTTTCGGTTCAAATCCAGATGCGGATTGAATGAGGCTTCGCCGCCATCCGTGTACTGCCCGACGACCACTACGCGCCCTGCGTCGCGAGTAAAGCGCATTGCCTGGACTACTGCTGCAGGATTTCCCGTCGCCTCCACAGTCACATCGGCTCCACGCCCGGCAGTTTCCTCCAGTACCCACTGCCGTCGCGCTTCCTCGGAATGAGTTTCGAAATTCAGCGTAG
>DASYPF010000049.1:0-4763 GCA_036006905.1 Acidobacteriota bacterium | reverse complement strand
CTGATTGCGGAATGCGGATTGCGGATTGCGGATTATTGAATTGCGGAATGTAGTTATTTAATTTCGGACTGGTCGGGCTGCTGGATAAATGAGCATATCTTAATAGGGGGTCCTTCGGCCTTGCACAAGGATGAGTATGAGGGAAATCTCATCAATGACAATGCGGTCGCGCTCCCCAGCTCTGTTCAAATCCCCAATCCGAAATCCGCATTCCGCAATCGGTCCAATCCGCAATCCGAAATCCGCATTCCGCAATCCCGAACCCGAATATAACAAACGCTCCACACAAACACAAAGCCGAAACGCAGATTGCGGAGTGCTATAATTGCTTTTCTTACTGAGGTTTTCATGACGCAGTTGAGCTTTGCGCTGGCCATTTCTTTTTACCTCCTCGGGCTCGGGCTATCGCTCTTAAATTTGATCACCAAGAAAGAATTGTTCTTCCGTTTCGCCTTCGCCGCGCTGGCGATCGGTTTTGTGTGTCACACCCTGTTTCTGGTGTTGCTCACGCTCGAAGGGCGCCACCTGCCTATCTACACGTCAAAAGAAGCGTTTTCTCTTTTTGCTTGGCTAGTTACGCTCAGCTTCTTTATTTCCTACTTGAAGTACCGAATCCAAATTTTGGGGATCTTTGTGCTCTCACTGGTCGCTGCTTTCATGCTCATTGCAAGCGCGCTGGAGCGCCATCCGTTTCCGCCGGACTGGCGAGGTTACTGGGTCTTCTTTCATACCACGCTGGTGTTGATTGCCTATGTGGCATTCTTCCTGACATTCTTATCCAGCATTCTTTACCTGGCTCAGGAGCGCGCGCTGAAGGAAAAGAGAATGGCGTGGGTTGGCGAAAGACTCCCTTCGCTTCAAAAGCTCGATCGGCTGCTGCTCACCTCCCTGATTGTGGGAATGGTGGCGATGACGCTGGGGATTCTGACCGGGGCAATCTGGGCCGAGCATGTCTGGGGCCGGTACTGGGGATGGGACCCAAAGGAGACAGCGGCACTGGTCACCTGGCTGATTTACCTGTCTCTGTTTCACTATCGCCTCACCGCCGGTTGGCGGGGAAAGCGCGCTGCCATCTTGAACGTCATTGGCTTTATTTCAGTTCTGTTTACTTTCCTGGGAGCCAGCTACTTTCGGGGTATGCATGCCTTCTGATTTTAAGGTGATCCTGGTTGGAACCAATCATCGCATGGCGCCCGTTGAAGTGCGCGAACAGATCGCCTTTGACGCCGAACAGATGCATCAGGCGCTGCGAGACGTTGTCGGTGGTGGAGCAGTCGCCGAGGCTGTCATTTTATCGACTTGCAATCGCGTCGAGATAGTGGCGGCCACGGAAGAGAGGCAAACCGCGATCGAACATTTGAAAAATTTTGTCGCGCGCTACCACGGGCTGCCTGTCGCGATCCTGGAACGCTACCTTTACCACTTCTCGGCGCATGAAGCAGTCCGGCATGTCTTCCGGGTTGCCAGCAGCCTGGACTCCATGGTGGTTGGCGAGACGCAGATTCTGGGCCAGGTCAAAGAGGCGTTTTCCAAAGCTTGCGATCTCGGAACAGCGGGACCAGTCCTGAGGGATTTATTCCCTCGCGCCTTTCGCGTGGCCAAAAAAGTGCGCACGGAAACCCAAATTGCCGCCTCTTCGTTAAGCATCAGCTCTATCGCGGTAGAACTGGCGCAGAAAATTTTCGAACGCCTCGAGGGAAAATCAATTCTGCTGATAGGCGCCGGCAAGATGGCGCAGCAGGCTTCGCGCCAGCTCGTCAACAGCGGCGTCGGCCGAATCTGGGTAACGGGACGTACCCCTGAACGCGCGACGCTACTGGCGGAAAAGATCGGGGGCACTCCCCTTCCCTACCAAAACTTGATCGAGGCGCTGGTGGTTTCCGACATTGTGATCGTATCGACGAGTGCCCCTCACTTCGTGATTGAACAGTCCGACATGATCCAGGTTCTTCGCCAACGCAAAAACCAGCCGGTCTTTGTGATCGACATTTCCGTGCCTCGAAACGTCGATCCAAGCGTCAACCAGGTAGATAACGTGTTTCTGTACGATATCGATGACCTGAAGACCGTAGTCGAGGGCAACCGTAAAGGACGCGCTCGAGAAGCGGAGATCGCCGAGGAAATCGTCGAATCCGAAGTGAAATCGTTCCTCCGCGAGCTAAGCGTCAGGCAGAGTTCCACGGTCATTATCGAACTGAAAGAAAAGATCCGGCGGATTTGTGAGGAGGAACTGGGGCGCACGCTGCCAAGACTTCCCGGGCTTCCGCCCGCCTCTGAAGAAATTTTGCAAAACATGGCGCAACGGATCGCCAACAAGATTTCCCATCCTTTCTTGAATCAATTGCGCGAGAATCCCGAAGAAACCAGCGAGCTTCTGGCTCACATCCTCCGCCAATCATTAGATGAAGATTAGAATTGGGTCGCGTGGGAGCAACTTGGCCATGTGGCAGGCACGGTGGGTCAGCGATCAATTGTGCCGGCTTCATATTGACTGCGAGATTGTCATTATCCGCACAACCGGCGATGCGAACTTGAACCGCTTCTCCGCCATTTTCACCAAGGGGATGTTCATCAAAGAAATCGAAGAGGCTCTGTTGCGAGGTGAAATTGATCTCGCGGTGCACAGCCTCAAGGACGTACCTACGGCTCTTCCGAACAAACTGATTCTGGCCGCCATACCGGAGCGCGACGATCCCGCCGATGTGCTGATCGCGGCAGACGGTGTTACTTCGATCGCCACACTCGCGGAAAATGCGAGGGTCGGCACGAGCAGCCCGCGCCGCGTTTGTCAACTGCGAGCATTGCGGCCGGACATCCAAGTTCAGGACATCCGCGGGAATGTGGAAACGCGGATCAACAAAGTTGAGCGCGGCGAAGTCGACGCGGTTGTCCTCGCATTAGCCGGAGTTCGCCGTCTTGGCCTGAACGCTCGCATTTCCGCTAAGCTCGGGCCCGAAGAGATTCTGCCAGCACCGGGACAGGGCGCTCTGGTGGTGGAAATGCGCGAAGAAAATCTGGATCTGAAACAAACATTGCGTTATATGGACCATGCACCCACCCGCTCGGCAACCGACGCGGAAAGACTGTTGCTGGAGAAATTGGGTGGAGGTTGCCGAGTACCATTGGGCGCTCTGGCTTTATGGCAAGGAAATTCTCTCCGGCTTCAGGCAGTTATTGGGAGACCGGATGGAAGTGAAATCCTCCGCGGTGAGGTAACGGGGTCATCGCCTGGCGCTGTGGCTGAAGAGATGGCTGAGTTTTTTCTGGCACGGGGTGTGAAAGAATGGCTCCAAATGTTTGCGTAGTTCGGATTATTCAGGCGAACCCCGTTCCAATAATAGGAAACGGCCGAGCCGCGCGCGTAAGCAAGCGGACTCTCCATGTAACACTGCTCCAGAATTGTCGAATCCGTGCTAGCGCTGTCGCCTATGATCTTCTCGGGTGCGGCACACGCCACATCGAGCGTCCGCTTGCTTACGCGCGCGGCTCAGCTGGTCCAGAGATTTGCAAAAACGATAAACAAAGTTCAATATTTTTGGCGACTGATAGCATGGCAAACTCTGTTCCAATTAGGCTGTCAATATATAAAGCCGTCTACGATCACGAGCACGTGCACGTCGACGTGGACGTGAACGTGATCGTGAACGTGATCGTGGCCGTAGTCGGTTGCCAAACGGCACTCTTGACGGACCACGACCACGGCAACGAGCATCTGGTCGTCGACGTGAACGTGGTCGTGGCCGTAGTCGTTCTGGGGGCGCGCCCTTCCAGCGTGCCTATTTCGCAAGCAACGGAGCACGCAGGATGCGTGCGCTCCCAGGGTTGAACTTAAATGAGCCCGATACAAAACAAACAAATATTACTCACTCGGCCCAAGCAACAGTCGACCGGCCTGCAGCGCGACCTGGAAAGTCGAGGCGCCATTGTCCACCTGGCTACTCTTATCCAAACAGAACTGATTGACTCTGAATTGACTCGAACGGAAATCTCCCGGCTTCCGGACTTTGACTGGGTTGTGTTTACCAGTACAAACGGTGTCGAGTATCTTTATCAGATGCTTTACCGGTTGGGACGACAGATGCCGGCCAACTCGCAGGTGGCAGCGATTGGACAGTCTACCGCTGCGGTGGCCCTTAAAATCGGATGCAATGTCAGCCTCATTCCTGAGTCGGCCAATTCCGAAGGGTTAATCGCAGCCTTCCAGAAGGCCAACGTCGCGGGAAAAAAGGTCGTTCTCTTCCAGGCAGAAAAGACACGCGACCTTCTCCCGGGGGCATTGACAAAACTGGGAGCTCAGATTACCCAGGTGCCCATTTACCGGATTGCACCGGATCCACTGGGTATCGCAGTCCTGGCAAGTCTGCCGTGGAATACATTGAACGCGATCATCTTCCTGAGCGGCTCGGCGGCGGCGGTCTTTGCGGCAGAACGCCCTCCGGCGGCCAGCAACAGCCAGGCCAAGTATTGCGCCGTCGGCCCGGTGACGGCGCAGCGGATGAAGGAACTCGGTTTGCCGGTGGACCTGGTATCGCAAGAAGCCTCCAACCGGGGGATCATCGAGACGTTGGAGAAAGGGCTCTGAAGAATTGCGGATTGCGGATTGCGGATTGCGGATTGCGGAATGCGGAATGCTGAATGCTTGAAAGAATTGATCGCCGAACCACAACTGTGAAGCGGTAGTTTTCTCCGTGCAACCTTTGTGATCTCTGTGCCTCTGTGGTGATTTTCATGCTCTCTTTCACCACAGAGGCACAGAGATCACA
>DASYPF010000048.1:0-3000 GCA_036006905.1 Acidobacteriota bacterium | reverse complement strand
CAAGGTGGTTATAAAGCTGCTGGGCCACCCGTTCGTTGTGGCTCTCATCTATTCGCTTTTTGTCGGCACCCTGTTTCTCCACGCTATTGTTATCTGGGTGAACCCCGCGGAACGCGCTGCGGCATTGCTGGTCGGTCTGCTCGTTCTTGGCGCGCCGGTTGCCATGGTGCGGCAGGGCGCCTTCAGCCGCCGTCTTGTCGTAGAACTCAAAGAAGACACACAGCGGCGAGACAAGGGACGGACTATGTTCACTATCACTGCCGGTGGCCAACCCGCAGTGGCGGAAGTACAGTTGAGCTATGCTGCTCGCGAAGAAAAACGGTACGAAACCGTTGGCGAAGTGCCGGCTTTCGGCGATTTGCGGTCAGTTACATTTCACTTGCCCGCTACCCAGGCGCGTGAGCTGAAAGTGTGGGCGCACACCGTAACACCCGATGGCTCCTCTGCGAGCCTGCCTGCGATCATGGAACTCCACTGCGGAGGTAACGCCAAGCGATTTGATCTGAAACTCTCTGGCGGGCAGGTCGTGGTGCCTATCACCGGCGATGCTTGCCGATTACAGATTGCATTCGCGGAAGGGATGCCCGTATGAAAGGCGTGCCGCGAGGCATGTCTGGAGGAGCGATGGCGCTGTAGGGGCGGGTTTCAAACCGCCCCTACGATCACCTCAGGCGGAGCTCTTTCGCTTTCTTCCGCAACTCCTGGAAATATTCCGTATCCGTAATTTCGGACACCTGACGCGCCTTTTTGGCCTGATCAATTTCGATACTGAGAACTTGTATCTGTTGCTTTAGCTGTTCCTCTCGCGCGGCGACCTCGCGGGCCATACGCTCAAAGACTCTGGCTAATTGTCCCAATTCATCAGGACGCTTGCTGACATCGCTTAACGTCTCGGCTGCAAATTGACCGGCCTCGACAGCGGCGGCCGCATGAGTGACGTGACCGACGTCTCTCAAATACAACACTTCCTGGTCGCGGAGTAGTTTCTTTTCCAAGCAAGCGCCGATCCTGGCGCGTAGAAGTACCGGATCAAACGGCTTGGGCAAATAATCCTCCGCGCCGCGCTCAATGCATCTCACAACGCTCTCAATCTCATCGAGAGCTGAAATCATAATAACGGGAAGGTCGCGCCATCTGTCATCTTCTTTTAGTTTAAGCAGCACCTCGCAGCCATCCATCTCCGGCATCATCACATCAAGCAATATGAGATCGACCTCTTGCGTGTTGAGCAGTGTCAAGGCTTTATGGCCACTGTCGGCGATGCAGACGTCGTAACCTTGGTGCTGGAGACGGCGGGAAAGCATGTCTCGGTTGCTTTCATTATCGTCGACAATGAGGATGCGGCCCGGCGCCGTTGGGTGAGTTGCTGATGAAGAACGAGTGTCTGGTTTTGACTCACGAAAGAGGCTGTCGGTGGTGGCTGGCTTTGGAATATGGGCTGAAGCCTTGTCGGTCGTCGTCGGCGCTTCAAAGAAGTCATTAATAAAACCGAGTAGCTGCTTGCCGGCTTTGTGAATCTTTTGGAGATCGGCGGTAAAAGCTTCAAGGCCGCGCTCATCCGCCTCTTCGAGTAGCATCTCGCTGTATCCGATGATGTGGTTCAATGGCGTCCGCAACGTATGGCGCACATTGGCAGGGGAAAGAGCTTGGTTCTCCCCGTCCTCGGTTATCATCTGCTCTGTCACGCCACCGAGTCCAGTCTTATTACTCATGATGGTGTCCCTTTGGCCAGGATAGCCTCGATCTTCTCCAGCAAACGCTGAAATTCGACTGGCTTGGTATCGTAATCGTCGCATCCCGCTTCGATCGCTTTTTCTCGATCTCCCACCATCGCGTGAGAGGTGAGCGCGATGATAGGAATGGCTCGAGTTTCAGGAACGGCTTTAAGCCGGCGCGCAGCTTCCCAACCATCCAACACAGGTAAGCTCATATCCATCAATACCAGGTCAGGAGCCTCCGATCCGGCCATCGCCACGCCTTGTTCTCCATCCAGGGCGATGGCGACTCGATAACCGCGCCGTTCGAGACGGCGCGACAGCATGTCACGGTTCATCTCATTATCCTCTACGAGCAGGATTTTCGGCATCCGAGATCTCCTTTGCGATTATCCACTTTGAACTTCCCCTCACGGTTTTGCGCTGCGGCTGAGGAGAGACTGGATTTTCCCGACCAGCCCCTCAAAGTCAATAGGCTTTAGTTCGAATTCGTCACACCCCGCGGCGAGCGCCTTCTCTCGGCTTTTCTCCTTGGGATCGGCAGTGAGGACGATGATCGGGACGTCTTTCGTTTCCGGCTGGTTCTTCAAACGGCGGGTCGCCTCCCAGCCATCAACGCCTGGAAGATTAAGATCCATCACGATGAGGTCGGGCTGCAATGTTTTCGCCCATTCGACGCTCTCTGCGCCGTTCCTTGAGATCGTGACTTCGAATCCGCGGCGGGTCAGCCGCCGCTGTAGCATCATCAGGTTGTCCGCGTTGTCCTCGACGCAAAGAATTCTGGTCATCGTAGCCTCTCCTCTCCGCCCAGCGGGCGCACGTTAACTGGCCCTTCGACTTCCGGGATCTGCTTTTTGACTGAGCGTTTCACCGAAATAGAAGCTGTCACCAAGTCGCGAACCTCGCGTATCAGTTCCTCGCGGCTGTAGGCCCCTTTTTGAAGAATCTTTTCCACCGAACCATTTAAGCGCTGCCGATCTTCTACGCTCAGTTCCTTCGCTGTAACAACGATAACCGGAATCGAGCGCCAATCTTCGCGCTTACGAATTTCATCTAAAAATTGAAACCCGTCCATTTCGGGCATCATCAAATCGAGCAGGATCAAATCCGGCCGGCTTTGAGCCATCCGTCCCAACGCGACGCGTCCATTCTCGGCCTCGATCACTTGCCAACCCTCTTTTTCCAGTCGACGTTGAAGCATCTCCCGCATCACGGGATCGTCTTCGACCAGTAGCACGGGACACGGTGGACGGGCGCACTCATATCTCTGCAGCACGGCGGCAAG
>DASYPF010000047.1:0-7935 GCA_036006905.1 Acidobacteriota bacterium | reverse complement strand
CCATGCTTGTTGAATCAGTTCCGGCCGTAGAAGAAAATCCAGCGCGGACATCGCCTGGACCTTGGCGCCCGCAGTCGATCCTTTATGAGAAATCGGCGTTGCCATGGCTACCGCATTGGGCCAGCTATGCCCGGGCAGGTTGGGAATATTGGCCGGGTAGCGCAAGTAGACGGTGGGCACATTCCAGGAAATGTCACCGATATCATCTGAACCGCCGCCGGCCGGTTCCTTGGGTGGTTCCAGCTTTCTGACCTCGTGTTTCAGCCCTTCTATCTTGGCTCCGATCTCTTTTTGCAGCGCCTTGGCCAGAGTCTCATCGGCCTCGCTCCACTGGGGCATTCCTACGCTCTCGATGTTTTTATGTTGCACGTCAGCGATCACCTTATTGAAATGGGCGGGCCAGGCAGATCCAACGGTGCGCTGCGTCAACGTGGTGTCGGTCATCATAGTTGCCGCTTGAGCCATCTTGTTGCCCAACTCGTAGATTTCCTTGATGCGCGGGTAATCCAGCTCACGGAAGTAGTACCAGACGGCCGCCTCAGAGGGGACTACATTAGGCTGGTCGCCGCCGTTAAAAATGACGTAATGAGAGCGCTGCTGCAGCCTCAAATGTTCCCGCCGATAATTCCAGCCTGCATTCATTAATTCGACTGCATCCAGGGCGCTTCTTCCCTGCCATGGGGCACCGGCGGCATGCGCCGACTTCCCGTGAAAGTAGTACTGTACGGAAATCAGCCCGCTATTGTTGTGCGGTTGTCCATAATCGGTCGCGAAATCGCTGTCAACGTGGCATCCCAACACCACATCCACGTCTTTGAACAACCCGGCGCGAACATAAAAAGCTTTTGTGGCGACCAACTCTTCGGCCACGCCCGGGAAAAGCTTAAGCGTGCCAGGAATCCTGTTTCGCTCCATCAGGTTCCTTAAAACAATTGCGGCCGTGACATTCACCGCCTGCCCGGAGTTGTGCCCTTCGCCGTGCCCCGGAGCGCCTTCAACGATAGGGTCATGATAGGCGACTCCTGGTTTTTGCGATGCCTTGGGAATGCCGTCAATGTCGGTAATAAAGGCGATGACGGGTTTTCCGGAACCGTATGTGGCGATCCAGGCCGTGGGAATTCCGGCAACGTTTCGTTCAACCCGGAAACCGTTTGTCTCCAGGGCATGGGTTACATAGCGGGAAGTTTCAAACTCCTGAAAACCAAGCTCGCTGAAGCTGAAAATCTGATCGACGATCTGCTGGGTTAACTCCTTGAGGTTGTCAACCTCACGAATCGCTTCCTTTTTAAGATCTTCGAGCCGGGTTGCGTTCTGAGCAGAGCCGGCCAGGCCTGTGGCCAGCCACGTCAAGGCGGTCACAAAACGCATGGTCCATCGGTTCATGTGATTACCTCCGGGAGATTTTCGACTTTGGAGATGGAACTATACACTATTCTTAGGCAGGCAGCAGGAGGCAGGAGGCAGTAGGCAGGAGGCAGTAGGCAGGAGGCAGTGGGCAGGAAAGCGAAGTTGAGGTCTGGAAAAATCAAGAAGCTCAGACGAAAATATGAAGATGAGCAATTTGACAATCGTAGACGTAAACAATGCGAGCTATTTCCTGCCGACTGCCTACTGCCGACTGCCTCCTGCCGACTGCCGTCTGCTTCTTGCCGACTGCCTACTATAAGGAGCTGGCATGATCCGCAAGATTGTATTTGGAACTAACTTCACATCCCTGTCAAGGAAAGCGCTTGATTACACAATAGAACTGGCGAAAAAGACGGGCAGCAAACTCATCGGCGCCTACGCTCTGCAGCCGCCCATGCCGGTTTATTCCCTCACACTCCCCGATACCGAGTACCGAAAGGAACTGCAGGATATCAGCCGATCGAAACTGCAGAAATTTTTCCAGCAAGTGGATGGCGAAGTGGAAATTGAGACCCGTCTATGCATCGGCGCCCCGGGACAAGAATTGAGCAAATTAGCCAGAAAAGAAAAAGCCGACCTGATCGTCGTGGCCAAACACAGCCGTTCCAGGCTGGAGCGGTTCTTCATCGCATCTACCACGGAAAGAATATTGCGCGAGGCTCGAACTCCCGTGCTGGTGGTACCCGATGCGGGGCTGCAGAGCGTGAAATGGGATCCAATGATTTGCGCCGTGGATTTTTCTGATCCGTCGCTCGAGGCGCTGAAGTTTGCCATTCAACTGGCGCGTGATTACAGGTCGGATCTTGTGGTCATCCACGTGCTGGAACTCGGGCCGGCAATGAAGACGCTGGGAGAGAAGTCTCGCGCTAAGCTCGCGGCTCTTCCTGAAAAGGTCAGGGAGAAGCTAGCCGATGTCGTCTCCACATTGGGTGCGCCTTACGGCACCCACACCGTAGTGGTAGAGGGAAAACCGCCGGAAGTCCTGCTGGAAGAGGCGACGCGCCTAGATTCCGACCTGCTGATCGTAGGCAAACAAGGCAACACCTTACTCGATCGGATTACTGTGGGATCCACTTCAAGCGCGGTGATGCGTGGAGCTCACCTGCCGGTTGTGCTGGTCCCGGGCTACCGGGTTCGCTCGGTGAGTCGAAGTTGAAATTTCGAATGTCGAATGACGAATGACCCTTTCTGCAAAAGCCAAAGACAATCTACTGGCTTGGTGACTTTCGACCTTCGACTTTCGACTTATTTGTCAGTGATCGCGCGCTCAGCGAGCCTTTTTCGGATCCAAAGACGCACTATGATCACGACGCCGGCCAGAGACAGCAAGAATCCCCAGAACAGAGGGCTGCGCGGGCTCGGCAATCGGCTGCGAATTGCAGGTCCGACGTGGTAAGCCAGAGTGCCGTAAAAGGAGGCCCATAACAGCGCGCTCACCAGATTGAGCGCACTGTATTTTAACGGCGCCATTCGAAAGATTCCGCATACGGTGGAAATGGCGATGCGAAGGCCGACAATAAACCGTGAGGCCAGAACAACAGCCGCGCCATATTCCTGTAGCAGTAGTTGCGCCCGCGGAAAGAGTTTCCGTAGTCTTTCCGACCGGTTCAGCAGGCGCTCTCCGTGATGGCGCGCTAGATAGAAATAGATTTGATCGCCAAGCGCTCCTCCCAGCGCCGATGCCACGATGATTCCGGGAAGAGAGAAATATCCGGCTGCCGCAAGGAACGCTGAAACCAGCACACCTTCCTCGCCTCCAATCGCAGTCCAGACAACAACGGCAAGGTATCCGTAAGTTCGGAGGTAATACTCCATGATAGAGCCGTGAATTAAGGACTAAGTGCGAATGACGAAGTGCGAACGACGAATGACAAACAGCACAAGCGGCAAGTTGTCATTCGTCATTCGCACTTCGTCATTCGAACTTTGGTACGTCGTTCGCGGCTAGCCCGGTCGTGCAACCGGCGGTAAGTCGCGGCTTGCCTCTCGGACCACGCGCAAGATGCGTTCTACGTCTTCGGGTCGCAGGCCCGAGTAGACAGGCAACTGCAGGCAACCTTCTGTAGACTCGGCGCCCGGGCAACGACTTGAGTACGGGGCAAAAAGTTCCAGCCGCGTGCAAATATCTACATGCATGATCTCCACGTCCACTCCTCGGCGAATCGCACGGTGACGCAAAGTAGCCGGGTCTGAAACCCGGATGCAGTATTGATAGTACACTGGGAAGGCTCCCGGAATGGTGCGGGGCGGCAAAATCGCGTTTATGTCTTTCAGTCCCTCGGTCAGACGGTCGGCGTGAACGCGCGATTTCTGATTTAAAGCATCGATGTTCTCGAGCATCTTCAGGCCAATGACCGCTTGCGCGTTGCTGTAACGCCTGCGGTAAGATTCAGGCAGCGGTTCCAGCGGCCTAATTTTTTCCCAGATAAAACGGGTCAGATCATAGTCCCCGAAGAAGGAAGCGATATAGAAGGCCAAAAACATGCTCAAGGTAAATCCGTAAGGGCTGATGAAGGCGCGCTGCAGATAGCCGCCCCATAATCTCTTTATAACTTGGCTGGCGGAAGGCCACGGCTCCGCCTCGACCAGCTCTCGAATACGCTGAGCCCACGCGCCATCATTGGTGACTGTTATTCCCCCGCCGTAAGTATTCAGGCCTTTGAGAGTCTGGAAGCTGAAGAAAGAAGCGTCCCCAAAAGTTCCCGTTTTTTGTCCTTGGTAGGCAGCGCCGATGGCGTGCGCGCAATCTTCGATGACCAGCAGCTGATGCTTTCTCGCGATTTCCATGATCGCATCCATCTGGCACGGCTGTCCGTAAAGATGAGTGGGTACCACAGCCCGTGTCTGGGGCGTCACGGCGGCGGCCAGCGCGGTCGGATCCATGTTATAAGTGTCGGGGTCGACGTCGACAAACGCAGGTTTCAGCTCGTTTATCCTGGCAATTTCCGGCACTACCCAAAAAGTAAGCGCCGGGAAAAGAATCTCGGATTGTGGAGGCAAGTTGAGCGCCTTCAGGATGTAGTAGAACGCCATGCGCCCGCAGGAGGCGGCAACGGCATGGCGCATACCGTGATAGGCTGCAAAGCTCCTTTCGAATTCCGCGATGGACGGTCCTTGAACGGCGCGCCCGGCCTGCAGCGTCTTTATCAGTATCCCAGTTGTCCCCGGGACGTGGCGGGCGCCGTATCGCGCGATGGTTCGGATCATCAGTGGCGTCGATTTGGTTTCTTCTTTGATGGCATCAAGCGAATAAGCTGCTGTACTTGGTGTTCTTTGTGTAACAAGTTGGCAGAATCTTGTTTTTTGAGCAAAGCTTTCGGGTGTTGCTGTGAAAAAATACTGAGCCGCGCGCGTAAGCAAGCGGACTCTCGTCGGAGGGTCCGCTCCCTAACGGTCGCGGCTCGGATTTTTTCACACCTTCTTACGGACGGGGCTACTCACTGACGCCTCTTCGAGGCTAAAACCATCGCGGCTAATCATGATTCCCTTTGGTTGCGGCCCTGCTGCGCTAGGTGCTTTGTGGTTAAATCTTTTTGAACCACGAAGGACACCAAGGGCACAAAGGGCACAAAGTTAAATACAGATGCGTCCGCCGTTACGCCTCAGTTGTCTGCTGAAATCCGGTTGAGGGAACGCCTCCTGACTGCAGTGACATGAGAAAGGGCATCTCCATTTCGCTGTGCCTGCGCTGCGCATAGGCATCCCACTGGTCCATCCATTGGGCGACATGATTTTGAACGCCCAAATAATTCCCAAGCCAGGATGGCCGAAAATAAAAGCGCGCGAAGGCAGACCTTAGTAAAAACAGGAGCTGCTCGTGAGTTAAGTTGGGATGCCGGAAGGTCGGAGTGTAGCCGTCGAACTTTTCCAGGTCAGTTTCAACGATCAGCGATTCCATTTGCTTGCGCAGGGGTGTTCCGGGGTAGGGCGTCAAGATCTTGTAGAGGGCGCCAGTGGTGTTTAATTCAATAGAGTAATCGATCGTTGCCCGCACGCTCTCCATCGTGTCGGTGAGAAAGCCGATCACGTAAAAACCTCCGGTTGAAATCCCTTTCTTTCTGCAGTGGTTCACAATCTGCTTCTGGTGCTCCGTGGGTATCGGCCTGCGAGCGACGCGTTTCAAAATTGCCGGATCGACTGATTCCACGCCGAAAGTGATGGCGAGCAAGCCGGCGCGGTGCAGGAAATCAATCAGGTCCGTATCCAGGTTATCCAACCGGGTCTCGCATTCAAAATGAACCGGAAGGTTCTTGCGTATGATCCCTTCGGCGATAGCCCTGCTGCGTTCCCGCTCCTCCGTAAAAAGAGGATCGCGGAGGACGAAATCGACCTTGCCATATTTGCGGCAGAGCGACTCAATTTCCGCTAGCACGTTTTCCGGACTGCGCGAGCGATAAGCGGCAGTGATGCGATGAGGACAATAAGTGCAATGTTCCGGGCAGCTCCGGCTGGAAAGAAGCGGGAAGGTCGCCCTTGCGGGCCGCACTGAGCGTCCCGTCGAGTAACCAAAACGCTTTCTGGATACCAAATCCCAACGTGGAAATGGAAGGGAATCCAAATCATTAATGGCCGGACTGACAACGATGCCTTTCAATGATTCACCCTGCGCCAGTCGCATCGCAGCGTGGTCGGGCTCACCTTTGATAACAAAATCGGCATGATCCGCCAGGACATCGGACATGTGTGTCGCAAGCGCGCCAAAGAAGCCGATTGGCTTTCCGCACTGTTGTCTGAACTCGCGCGACCACTCGATTTCATGGCGGTAATCGACAAGAGAGCTCAATATGAGGGCGAGATCACCGCCGACGATCTCGCTGTTGGTGACGCGCACATCGTGTCCCGCTTGCGCAAATATGGACGCCAAATAGCCAACGTGAATGCTCGGGAGGTTTTGATAGAGTTTGCGAACCGCTTCGATGATGCGAGTGGTGGCCGAGAATCCTCTAAAGCGGGAGCCGAATCCGCCCACTACCGTGTCTTTGTTGACAAAACCATTACGGCCCTTCAAATCCGCCAGTACGACCCGCATGGTGCTCCTCTCCTAAGATTTGCGACGAAAAACGGCTGCGATGAAGCGTCAGCCTTGCCGGGGTTCAGAATGTGTGAGCGTTATGCTATTACAAAATTCTTAAAAAAGACAGCCCGCAGCCCGAATGGACTCATTTCTGATTCAACTTAGCGCCATCTCGGTAAAAATTGAAAACTTGAGCTTAATCTACGGCGGATTAAAAAATTGTTAAATTCAGATTAAAAGGGCCATCGTGCCCAAGATCGATTTGATATAGTTCATTGAAAATATTGGTCTTATGGTATGCAATTAAAACTATTCCTCCCCTTTCTCCTGTTTGCTCCTCTCCTCTGCCGGTCTACCCCCGCAGTCTCCCTGTCATTGGACGAGCTGCTGTCCAGGCTGGCGCAGAGTAATAAAAGACGGGACGCTTTGCTCGCGGGCTATGTAGGAATCCGTGTTTATGAGGCTTCCAACGGCTTTACCCACAGCCACGCTCAAATGCATGTGAAGGTAGTGTTTCGTAATCCATCCAGCAAGGATTTGACTGTAGTTTCCGAGGATGGATCCAAAGTGATCCGCAGCCGTGTCTTCAAACCTGCCCTGAGCGCGGAAAAAGAAGCGCTTCGGGCTGATCTAAAGCAGCGCAGCGCCATCAGCCCGGAGAACTATGAATTTACGCTGGTGGGAGAGGAAGATCTGCGGGAGCGTCACTGCTACGTTCTGGAAGCACGTCCTCGCCGGAAAGATAAGTTTCTGTTGCGAGGCCGCGTGTGGATTGATTCGGTCGACTATGCAGTCATTCGAGTGCAGGGAGAGCTGGTAAAACTTCCGTCGTTCTGGACGCGCAAGGTCGAGTACGCCCGCGATTACCAGAAAATCGGTGATTTCTGGCTTCCCATGCGTGACGAGTCCGTGAGCCAGTTGTTAATTTTTGGCAGGTCGACTCTGTCGATCACGTACTCCGATTATCAGATTGAAGTAAGATCCGCCGGCGGGGTCGCGGCTGGCGATGTCCAGCTCTTCAAGCAGCGCTGAAAGATTGTCTTTTGGCAAGGAATTCGGATGATTCCGTTTGTAGAAACGCGCGCTAGTCGGGATTATTCACGAAACATTCACCGCAGAGACGCAGAGAACGGAGAGATAACGCAGAGAACAGGGCTGAAGGTTGAGGTATGAAGACTCCTGGAGATTCAGGGTGTTCGGCATATTTTTAGTCTTCATACCTCAAGCTTCAGCCCCGCCCTTTGCGCTATTCTCTGCGCTCTTTGCGCCTCTGCGGTGAATATTGGTGAATAATCCGGGCTGGCGCATCTCTACGGTTTGATTGCGACTCTGTCGCAGGAGGAGTACCCCCTTTTTTGATAGCGTGAAGCGATTCTATGGCGACAATAATCTGTCCCAAGTGTGGCTTTGAGCAGCAAGGCGGCGCCGAGTGCGCGCGTTGCGGAGTGATTTTTGAGCGCTACCGGGCGCCCAAAGAATCTCTTCCGGAGTGGGCCTCAGAAGTTTCCGCCGCT
>DASYPF010000046.1:0-16035 GCA_036006905.1 Acidobacteriota bacterium | reverse complement strand
GGGCACCACTTCGAAAAGATCGCCGACAATTCCATAGTTGGCAACTTTGAAAATAGGCGCGTTCGGGTCTTTGTTGATGGCGACAACGTAAGCGGCATTTTTCATTCCCACGATGTGTTGAATCGCGCCGGAAATGCCGATGGCAAGATAAACCTTAGGCGCGACTGTCTGGCCGGAACTGCCGATCTGCCGGTCTCGCGGGAGCCACTCCATATCGACAATCGGCCGCGAGGCCCCGATCTCGGCCCCCAAAGCCGCCGCCAGGTCCTGTACTACTTTCATGTTCTCCGGTTTACCAATGCCCCGGCCTACCGCAACAATGATCTCTGCCTTGCTCAGGTCGACCTGGTTTTTCATTGCCTGGATGATCTGCAGCATCCTGCGCCGCTGTGGCACTTCGCTTAGATCGACCGATTGAGTCTCGACAGAAACGCCTGCTCCCTTCTTAACCGAATCCGCGGGGAAAGAGCCGATCTGCAATGAAATCACATAGGGTGGCTCCCCGCAGAACGACACTTCGGCAGTCAGCTTGTCGTGAAAGGCGGACTTCAGGAATACCGGCTTTCCGTTGTTAGTGTGATAGCGCGTGACGTCGGGAATCAGACCGGTGTCGAGTCTTGCCGCCAGCCTGGGAGCAAAATCGATCGTGCGGTAGGTGTGCGAGAACACAAAAGCATAGGGTTGCGATTGTTTTGCGATTTGAGACAGCGCAGCACAAAAGTAGTCCGGGTTATAGGGTTCAAACTCCGGGGCAGAAACCTTCCACACGGCCTTCTGCTCTCCCGCAGAGATTTCCGAGCAAACTGCGTCAATCTCCTTCCCCAGCACAACGGTCACTACCTGCTTGTTTAGCCGGCTGGCCAGATCCTGGGCAAAAGCCAAACATTCCCAGGTCAACGGCCTGACCTTCCCGCCCCCGTGCTCAGCCAGCACTAGAACTAGATCGGACATATCTTCTCCGCATTGCCAATCGGCAAAACGAGCTCATGAGCAGCCCGCCCTAGGCACGCCCCGCGCGGGGCGCCAACTTGCGGATCACCCAGTCTGACCGTCCCGCCTAGCGGGATCGCGCAAGCGTCTGGCTACGGGCTCCGCGGGCCTGACGGCGAGCGTCGGTCGCGTTAGCGACTCATGAATTTAGCCCGGCCTTTCAAGACCGGGTGAGCGAATCATTAACGTGTTTTTCGTCGCGTAGCGACGATTGAGCCAGAGTTGAATCAATCGTCGCTACGCGACGAGATGTTTTCTTTGTCTTCGGCTCCCCGGCCTTGAAAGGCCGGGCTAAAATCAAACGCCGCTATGCGGCGCAAATCGCCGGGCCGTCTCTACAATGTCCAAACTCCAGAGCCCGCCGTAGGCTGTTGAAAGCGTCTCAACTCCACAGGCGTGATCGGCTGTTCCCTGGGTTGCCGTACCACCGCAGGTCAAAGAACTTTCATCTCCTTCTTCATCTTCTCCACCAGCAGTGCTGCTGCTTCCTTCGGCGCGCTGGTAATGATTTCTACTTTCTTGTCGCTCTTGGGAAACGTGATCTTGTCGATCTGGATCTTCCGGGTTGCGGGCATGCCCAAAGATGACCATTCGACGCGCCGTAGTTCTTTCTTCTTGGCGGCCATGATTCCTTTTAGCGAGGCATAGCGAATTTGATTAATTCCTTGCTGAACGGTAAGCACGGCCGGCAAAGGAAGCGCCACTTCTTCCAACAGTCCGGCTTCGAGCTCTCTCTGGATCTTCAAACTCTTGCCCTCATTGTCTGTCTCAATCTTCATCACGATGGTTGCATGAGGCCATCCCAGAAGTTCGGCGAGCACCGTTCCCGTTTGCGAAAAAGCGTGGTCATCGGATCTAACGCCAGTGAGCACCAGGTCCGGCTGTTCGGATTGAATTTGTGTCTTCAATGCTCCGGCCACCGATAACGGATCAATTGAGTCTTCTCTGCGCGCCAGAATCAGGACTCCACGGTCGGCGCCCATTGCCAGTCCTCGACGCATGATTTTTTCTGTCGATTCGTCGCCCAGACAGAGCAAGACCACTTCGCCTCCGTGTTTCTCTTTAATCCGCAAAGACTCCTCCAGCGCGTACTCATCGCTTTCGTTCATTTCGTAAGTGAGATCCTGTTCCTTGATCCAGCTTCCTTCCTGGTTTATTTCAAATCGTGTATCTTTGTCGGGCACTTGCTTCAGGCAAACAACAGTTTTCATGATCCCCAACTTCATGTGAGGAGTATCATTATATTGCGGATTGCGGATTGCGGATTGTTCAATTGCGGATTGCGGATTTCGGATTGCGGATTGTTGTAAGCCAGCTCTGAGCTATTTGCCATCGGCTGTCCACTCCGAGCTGATCGCTCCAAGTCAGCGTTCCGAAATCCGCAATCCGAAATCCGCAATCCGCAATCCACTAAATCAATGGGTAATCGAGTCATCTTCCACATAGACATGGACGCTTTCTTTGCTTCCGTTGAGCAAAGAGAGAATCCCGAGCACCGTGGCAAGCCAGTCGTCGTTGGTGCTGACCCCGAAGGAGGTAAAGGGCGCGGGGTCGTCGCCGCATGTTCTTACGAAGCGCGAGCATTCGGCGTTCACTCCGCAATGCCGATTGGCCGTGCCTTCCGTCTCTGCCCTCAAGCGATTTTCTTGCGCCCTAATGGAGCCGCTTATTCCCACGTCTCGGGCGCTATCATGAGAATTCTGCATCGCTTCACGCCGGTCGTCGAGCCAATCAGCATCGATGAAGCCTTCCTTGATATGAGTGGCTCGGAGCGGTTATATGGGAATCCCCTGCAAGCCGCCACCCAGATCAAGCTAACAATTCGGCAGGAGCAGAAACTCACCTGCTCTATCGGAATTGCCCCAAATAAGTTCCTCGCCAAAATCGCCAGCGATATTCGCAAGCCGGACGGGCTTTTTGAAGTGCTGCCCGGAACAGAGCGAGATTTTCTGAAGGATCTCCCTGTGAGCCGCATCTGGGGAGTCGGCCCTAAGACCGAAGAGCGTCTCCGCTTTTTGGGCATTGCCACCATTGGAGATGTTGCAGCACGATCGAAAGAATTCTGGATCCAGCGCCTCGGCGCGCGGGGTGAACACTTGTGGGAACTCTCCCGCGGCAGTGACAATCGCCCGATGCAGCCGGGCAGCCGTTTCCAGTCGCTCAGTCAAGAGCGGACTTTTGGGAAGGATACGGACGATCTGGGTCTGCTGAAGGAAACTTTGCTGGCGCTCAGTGAAGAGCAGGCACGCCGCGCGCGCAAACACCAGACCTCGGCTAAGACCGTCTCATTGAAACTTCGCTACGCGGATTTTTCCACTTTCGATCGGCAGCGGACGCTGCCGCAATACACCAACGACGCGCAGCGCATTTATGCAGTAGCGTGGAACCTGTTGGAGGGATTTTTCCCGCTGCCGCAGAAGGTGCGCCTTATTGGCGTCGGCATCAGTCATTTTCAGCCGGCCGACAATCCACAACTTGGACTATTTGAGCCACCTGACCAGAAGAAGGGCCGCCTGAATGCCGGCGTCGACACCATCATTTCGAGATTTGGAGAAGAAAGTATTCGCAAAGCCAGCCTGCTGGATACTCCAGTGGAAGGTGGCGAGGGATTCAGCTCGTTCCTGAAGAAGTAATTTTTCATGGAAATAAATCGGGCCCGCTGGTACGCTACATTTATTGCTTGTACACCGTAGCAGAAGAATTGGGACTGATTAATGGGACATGGATAGCACGGAAAAACGTCCGTGGTCAGTCGTCCGTTGTTCTTCATACAGCAAATGGATTGGTGAATTGAAAAGAACAACGGACAACGGACAACTGACAACGGGCATTTTTTTGTATCATCCGTGTCCTGTTAATCAGTCCCGATTTTTCTGTCGCCGTGTGCGAGCACGCTAACAATTGCTGCAGGAGGATAATTCATGCGAGAGGTAACCATAGGGATCGGCGGGGCAGCCGGTGACGGCATCGACAAAAGCGGCGACACCCTGGCCAAAACAGCATCCCGCCTCGGACTGTACGTCTACGCTTACAACAGTTATCAATCCATCATTCGAGGAGGCCATATCTGGTTGCGCGTGCGACTGGGCGAACAAAAGGTGTATTCGCACGGCGACCAGTTAAATGTTCTCATTGCTCTTAATCAGGACTCCATCGAGCGCCACGCTCCTGAAGTCATGCCGGGTGGCGCCGTCATCTACAACTCCGACAAGTTCAAGCTCGATCCAGTGCTGCTGAAGGACAACGTCCTGCCTGTGCCGGTTCCGGTTGCCGGTTTGATCAAACAGTTCGGAAAAGCTCTGCCGGTCATGCAGAACACCGTGAATCTGGGAGCGCTGACATTTCTGGCCGCGTTGGATTTCGACACGATTGTGGGAGTACTGGCCGACACCTTTGCGCACAAAGGGCAAGCGGTGATCGATCAAAACGTCAACATCGCGCGCGCAGGCTACGACTACGTCAAAGAGAAGTTTGTTCCGCTCGGGTATCAATGGAATTTCACGCGCGTGCGCCGTCCTTTCACAACCGGCAACGAAGTAATGGCTATGGGCGCGGTTGCAGCCGGCTGCAAATTTTACTCAGCCTATCCGATGACACCTGCTTCCTCGATTCTCCATTGGATGGTGGCGCATGCTGACCAATGTGGCATCGTGGTCAAGCAGTGCGAAGACGAAATCGCCGTTGCCAACATGGCCATTGGCGCGGGCCACGCGGGCGTGCGCGCGATGTGCGGCACCTCGGGCGGCGGCTTTGCTTTGATGACTGAAGCGGTGGGCATGGCGGGAATGCTTGAGACGCCGGTCGTTATCATCGAAGTCCAGCGCGGCGGCCCGTCCACGGGCATTCCGACAAAAACCGAACAGGCCGATCTCAATCAAGTGTTTGGCGCCTCGCAAGGCGACTTCCCTCGCGTCATTGTTGCGCCGGCTGACATCACCGATGCCTACTACACGGCGGTAGAGGCGTTCAACCTCGCTGAAAAATATCAGCTTCCGGTCTTGATTATTTCCGACCTGCTCCTGTCCGAACATCCGGAAACTCTCGAAGCCGACGCTTTGCGGCACGATGTCCCCATCGAACGTGGTGAGATCCTCGCTCAGTGGCCGGCGGGCAATGGCGAGTACAAGCGTTACCGTTTTACAGATTCCGGAGTATCGCCGCGCGTGCTTCCCGGGACGCCTAATGCTACTTACGTTGCTGCCACTGACGATCACGATGAGGAAGGGATACTGATCAGCGACGTGTTCACGACTCCGCCGGTTCGCAGGAAGATCCAGGAGAAGCGGATGAAGAAAATGGATCTGCTGCTGAAGGACCTGGAGCCACCCAAGCTGGAAGGCCCTGCCGACGCCGACGTGACATTGATCGGCTGGGGCTCCTGCAGAGGCGTGATTCGCGAGGCGGTGCAGATTCTGAACGAATCGGGAACTCGCGCCAACCAATTGCACTTCAAATGGTTGGTTCCGTTCCATGCAAAAGAAGCGGCAGAAATCCTGAAGCGCTGCAAGAAGACGATTTGCGTGGAAGTCAACTATAGCGGCCAGTTCGCGCGGCACCTGCGGGCCGAGACCGGTTATTCGGTCCATGATCACATCCTCAAGTACGATGGCGAGCCCTTTGAGCCGCATCACATCGTCGATGAAGTACACCGCATCATAGAAGGCCGAGCGCGTAATCTGGAAGTGACCCAGGATGAGGCAAAGGAAATGGCCTATCACTACATTCGCACTCATCTGGGAGAAAAAGGGCGACCCATGCGCGCCGACCGAACCAAAGGTAATGGCCGTAACGAAGATGTTTGGAAAGTAGAAGTTGTCAGCCGGGACTCCGGGGAGAAACAAGGTGATATCGAAATTGGCGTCAAAACTGGCTCCATGTACGGTTGGCAGCCGGCCGCAACGAAGGCTGCAGGGCCTAGCCACGTGGAGAGACATGTTTGATTGTTAACGGAAGGAAGGCGGAAAGCAGAAGGCAGCAGGAAATGACGAATTACGAAGTGCGAATATCGAATGCAACGCATGAATCTGAACGGAGATTAAAAGATGGCGACAGAAGTAATCCAACTTCCCATTGAAACTTACGAAGCCGTGGTAGAGCCAGATTGGTGTCCGGGCTGCGGTGATTTCGGAGTGCTCAAGGCGCTCAAACTTGCAGCCGGCAAACTGGGAATCCGGCCTCACGAAATGGTTATAGTCAGCGGCATCGGCTGCTCTTCAAACCTGCCGGGCTATGTCCATGCTTACGGCGTGCACAGCCTGCATGGACGCGCCGTTGCCGTTGCCGAGGGGCTCAAATTAGGGAATCATGCCCTCAACGTGGTGATCACCGGTGGCGACGGGGATGGCTACGGAATCGGTATCGGCCATTTCATTCATGCGATGCGCCGAAACATTAACATTACCTACGTGGTCATGAACAATCAGATCTATGGACTCACTACAGGACAGGCATCTCCCACGACGGAGAAACAGGTAAAGACAAAGTCTACGCCTCGGGGAAATGCGGAAATGCCGATTAATCCAATTGCGCTGGCTCTGGTCTCAGGAGCCACTTACATCGCCCGCGGATTTTCGGGAGAGCCCGATCACATGTCCGATATGATCGCCGGCGGGGTAGCGCACCGCGGCTTTGCCCTGATCGATACTTTCAGCCCCTGTGTCACTTACAACAAAGTCAACACCTACCCCTGGTTTAAGCAGCGCGTCTACAAGCTGGAAGACGAAAAAGAGTACGATCCGACCAACATGAATTCGGCTATGCAGAAAGCCAACGAATGGGGCGATCGTATTCCTCTCGGTCTTTTTTACAAGGAAGAGCAGTCCATATACGAAGACAGCGAACCGGCCTTCAAGAAGGGGCCCCTGGTCCGTCATCCGCTGGCAATGCAGAAGGAAGTCTTCGACAAGTTGGTCGCCGAGATGCTGTAAAGTTTTGGCTCGGCGGGGCGGGCCACAGGCCCGCCACCCCACGTCAGAGCCCGGAGCGTAAGCGACGGGTCCTGCCCACGTGACAATCTGTGGGACCCGTCGCTTAGAATCTGTGAAAAAATACTGAGCCGCGCGCGTAAGCAAGCGGACTCTCGTCGGAGGGTCCGCTCCCTAACGGTCGCGGCTCGGATTTTTTCACAGATTCTTACGCTCCGGGCTCTGACCTATCGGTGAGCTATCCACGGCAGAGCACAATTCATGACCCGCTTAACCTCCACATAGTGATCAATCCTGCGGCTGCAAGAATCAAGCTGCGCAAACGCTGCACCAGCGACAATGACAGTCCGGCAGCGATTGGCAAGCCCAAAGTTTTGAAGATTACAACGGTGGTTCCCTCAACAGCGCCGAGCTGTGCGGGAATGAAAAAGAAGGCCACGCTGGTGAATTTCGTGGATGCTTCAATGAGGAATGCCTGCAACATGGTACCGGGAAGATTCATCGCGTAGAGGATCCAGAAGATTTCGAAAATCAGGAGACCATGGGCGAGCATTTCAAGAATCAGTATTGACAAAAATTTCAGCGGCCTGTCGCGCAGAACAATTAGGAGGAGATCCTCCATGCGGTTGATATCTTCCATGTTCGGCCGGAAACGATTTCTCAGCAATGGCAGCGCGCTCGCACTCTTGATGATGGCCCCAATCAAATAAAAACGGGAAACAATCGCCCACGCCGAGACGGCCAGGAAAACACTCGTGGCCCATATGATAACAACGGCCGCTGCATGTACTGCTCTGGTCAACTTAAAATGCGCTACCAAATAACTCAACCCCGCAATGGAGAGGCCGGCGGATGCAAAGGTGTAAATCAGGTATTCAGCCAGGACCGCTGCGAAAGCTTCACGGGTGCGCATACCGCGTTTTTGGAGCAGCCAGGCCTTGGCGGGTTCCCCCAGAAATGGACCGGTAAAGCTGAGGAATTGAATCGCTTCACCTGAAATCCGAATCCAAAGCAAGTTCCAGTATGAGAAACCGCTTCTGCCAAGGATGCACTGCGAGAGAGCCACTGTACGGACAAGTTGGTATCCGGCAAAAATCGCCACCACCAGTGGAAAATTCCAACCGATACTGAGAAGTAAGCCCAGAATCCGACCAGGGCCAAGATGCAGAAACAGGTATAGGAAGAGAACCAACCCTGCTAACAGCGCCGCCGTGCGTACCATCAGCGGCTACATTTTGTCCCAATCCCAAATGCCTCCACCACTTGTTCCAGCATGGACTCCATACCGTTTATATAGAACTACAATTTTTCGGGCGCGCTGCGAAGGCCCCTTCGCTTCAACTCGTGAACGACGTCGAGATCTTTGTCTTCGCTGATGATTTCCTGAATGCCCCTGGAGAGGGCCGCGGCAACGTGGATGGCATCTCTGGGCTTCAATCGATACCGCTGCATCAGCTCCTGTGCCTTCCTGAGGATGGGCTCACCGACATCCAGAAAGGTGAGAAAGGGAAATTCGAGAAATTTTTTGCCTGCAAGCAATGCGTCCTCGATGCCGAGAAATTTTCTGACACTCCAGACGATTTCATCCCAGGTAAGCGTCGAGGTAGACGCGGAAATTTCATTGGTCGCGATGCGGTTCAGTAGGGATCTGCTGCGGGCGGCATTCTGGTCGTCGGCCAGAAGAGCAAAGATGAAGATGTTGGAATCAACGTACACCATACTCTTCCTCGATCGTCTTCTTGATAGCCTTAACACTTACCGGCTTACGCAGTTTGCGCGACGTAGTGCAGAAGTAGTCAACAAAGTCCTTGCCGGTCCTTTCGGGTCTCAGGATCACTTCGTCGCCATGGACCTCAAAAACAACTCCGGATCCGGGCTTTATGTTCAGATGGTCTCGGATATCCTTAGGAAGCACCACTTGGCCCTTTTCTCCGATCTCTCTTTTTATGCGCATGACTGACTTATACCACGATTCTTACTTTTTCGCACCTTTAGTAAGTAAAAGTTTGAGTGCGAATCTGCCAGCACGGTCTGCCCGGATCTGCCGGCATGCACGCTGCCATAGGCTCGTTCGTGTGAGTGCCAACAGCGATGCCTGTCACCATCCTGTTGCCTAAGTAGCCGTCACTATTAAAATCGTTCGACAGCCAATGCAGTTTTTTGCTGTTTTTTCGACTCCGCAGAGGGATGCGGCTGATTCCATTGGTCGTCCCAGCCCAGAAAACGTCACCTTCGAGCCACGATTCCCTGGTGAGAGGCATCAGAGATCCTCATCAGAGATCCTCAGAGATCCCCCTCAAGGCATCAGAGATCCCCCTCAATATTGACTGCTACTTCGATGATCAGATGGTGAAAGCCATTGCGTTTGTTCCCGTGAGAGGTATTGCGCTTGTTCCCAGTGGCGAGATTCCGCACTCCCGCAGATCCCTTTACAGTCATCAGCTCCGGTAATTCAGTCCGGAAAGCCTCCGTGATCTATCACTTTCCCGCCGCAGATTCTGACGCCGCAGATTGTGAGATGCACTGTCTCCCCCGTCTCCAGATTGTGAGATGCACCATCTCCCCCCATCTCCGTCACTGCTGGGTATTGCCAATAGGGAGACTGGAGACGGCAATCCCGTTTCGCATTCGAACCGTCGTCACGGCAATCGGTTCTTTACTGATGATTTTTAAGCTCCCTTGAAAATCTCGATTGACGAAATCGGGATCCTCAAGTACGACCTCCCCGGTCGCCAATAAATCTCTTACCGAAAACGCCTTCTGTTCTCCCGGTTTAAGAGTAACCGTCGCGGCGTTTCTTACACCCCTTGGTGTGTCTCCGGAAGGGTCGGATAAGGGCAACCACACTAGAGTCTCCGTGGCCCCCGCATTGACGAGGGCCACTCCTGTATCCAGGCCTGCGGCAGGACTCCATTCCACCGAGGCGACGTGAAAGATAGACGCTTCTCGCGCCTCGATGCCGGCTTCCTGGAAGGCGGAACCGTCTGGGTTCAGAGTCTTATATATCGCATGCACCGAAATGGGGCTGTTGGATTCAACGGAGGCATAGCCCACGATCAAAGAGTCCGTGGGTCCCCCGGTTTCCAGTCGCCGGGATCCAAATCCGCCAGGCATGAATTCAACCACAGACTGTGTGTTGCCATCAAAAGTAAGTGGCAAGGGAGAGCCCGCTTGATTAAAAAACCGCAACCGAACTTGCGCTTGGCGCAAGGCCACCGGCAACACTTTTTGGACCCACACCTCCGTTCGAAGAAGACGATCTCCTATCTTTGCCTGGGCGATGTGGGGCACGTAGAGCTTGAATACCGGCTGTGACAGAAAATCAATCCTCACACCGTTGATTTGCTCGGCCGCCGGTTCGTTGCCGTAATCGAGAACAACTGTGGAAATTCCCAGAGGATTGGAGGTCTCGACCCCAACAAAAGGACCTTCCTTCGGATCAATGTTGTCTTGCTGAACTGCTCCTAGGAAATCTCCTTTTGCCGTAAATGCGCGAATTTCGGCAACAGTCCGCGGCGTGCCGTTGCCGAGAGTAAACCCCACTCTGCGGGCGGGACTTTTGAGCTTTATGATAAAGGCGAGCCCGGCAGAAGAACCGCCGGGCGGCTCATTCTGAATAACGCCATCCAACATGGGAGGTGCCACAAGTGCAAGCGTGATCACTCTACCCGTGGGGACGCTGCCGCCTTCGCCGGCAAATGTCACTCCGATCTTCGAGTACATATTACTCAGATCGTATTTATTCGCCTCCCGGCCGAGATTCCAGATCGGAAGAAACTCGTCGAACCCAACGATCATGGAGTCTGGAGAAAAATCCAGCCGACTGGTCAGCTTCCTAATTTGGGCAAAGCCGAGAGTCCCATGCATCAAAAACAGCAGGAGTGTAAATCTGGGAATGAACTTCTGGACGACCTTACTACATCTGGATCCCATTGGTATTACCCTCCGACTACTTAGTAGACCCAGTAGGAAGTACCGGTCCGTTCTGAATCAATTCCCCCAGCCGTCCCTGGCCCCAAAACAAAGGCAAGCTTCGAGCTACCGAGGGGTGTAGGAATCTCAATTCCGAAAACGTTCGGAACACTCCATTCCCAAATCCAGTCTGAGTTGCCAAGCCATTGACCACTGTCGGTCAGATCGTAAACTTCCGCTCGCCACTGCAACTCATATCTGAGATCGAGACTGTGCCAGTATTCCCGCTCAATGATCTGAACTCGGTACGTATGGTCGGAAAAACTCCAGGGATGCTCTATCAGCGGAAAATGAAGGAGCTTTGTCTTGCCTTTAGACTGCGGAGGATTCGCAGTAGTGTCGTCGCCTGTGAGTTGCAGCGCGCCGCACGGCTGGTTCTGACACGCGTCAGCCGTTATTGCGTTGCCGCCAAGCGCAAAGCACCCAAAGCGAGTCTGGTCATCATAAGGCCCTAAGTCCCCCTGCCAGGTTCGGTCCAAGACGCGAAGAAAAGCGGCAGCGTGAACCGTGGAAGGATTCGTCGGTATGACGGGGAAGAAGTCGTGAACTGCGGTCCATTTGTTCCTTTCGGGATATAGCTCCTTAAATTCTGCCTCCGGCACAACATCCGGGGTAACAGGGGCCGTGACTGCCCCGCCAATCGAATCTGGTGGACCGGTGAGACGCACTTGGGCCCTCCCATAATTTGGGGGAGGGCCAACAGTGGGGACGGTGGCCGTGGTTCTAACGACGGTTGTTCTCCAGTTCTCCCAGTCAGCATAGGTTGCCACAAGATCGGAGGTAATGTCCTTGAACTCTTCGAGGTACTTGATATTCCAGCCCGGTGTTTCAACAAAAGGGAGTACGGGCCCGGTTGGAAGAGATTTCCAGCTTAGCGTGGAGTCCGCTGTCGTCCCGGAGCCAAACGGTACCAATGGAGTTGGTTCGGGAAAGCGGTCTCGAAGCAACTCACTGTCCAGCGTAGTAATCCAAGCGTCATAATATTTGTCAGGCGTGTCACCCCGGGAACGAATTTCGGCCTGAACACCCTCAACTATCTGGCGCGGCTGGACGAGCTGACCTCTGACGAAGATGGGGATACCGGTTCTACCGAGAAAATGCGCAATGATAACTCCCCCCGGTGTTTGAGTTTTAATCACCCGGTTGATGCCGTAAAGTGTATCAGTAAAGAAGCCGATGAGGTCGCCCAGTGCAAACTGGCGGCCGCTGCAATCATGAAAGGTGAAGGTCGGTTCATAGCCGACGATCCATACTTTCACATCAGGGAATTCGCGCGCAAGGCTTGAGTAAATACCGTTTCGGATTTCTGCTAACCGCGTGTACTCAGGATTGATCCGATCGGGAATACAATTGAGCCTTGCCTCGGAGAGTCTTAGAGTGGAAAGCACAGACGACGCGGGTACCAGCGGTGCGTTGGCAAATGGTGGAAATACCCAGGCCGTTGATGTTCCGATGGGCGTCGCGCCGCGCACTGTGGTCTGATTAACCAGTGAGTGATAGAAGGATAGCGCTGCAGCATCCATTGTGCTGCCAGGCCGGTTTCCGAAGAGTTTAAAGATCGAAAATGTGCTGATTTTATAATTGCTGATCTGCCCAGGTGTCCGGGATGTCGACAAAATCAAAACCACGCAAATGACAAAAACCCAAGAAGTTAAAGCCTGAGAAAATGATCGCCGCATTATGCCCTCCTACTCTGCACTTTTGAAGTGAGCCAAATAAATCAGGCGGGAAGCTAGCCGCTCAACTTGCCTCACTGAAAAGGATTAAATTATTGTTTTTTCATTAAGTCAAGTGGGCCAAGTAAAATTTAGTTTAAAGCTGAATCTATCTATCTGTATTGATTAGAGATAATAGCCCGCAAAGCGGGCGTCCAGCGTGTAGCCCCCGGCGAAGCGGAGCCGGGGGTACCAGTGGTTTCGCAGAGAGAGCCCCCAAGGCGGGCGACAGCCGAAAGTTTCTTCGCAAAAAATCAATCCGGCCGGTTATGTCCTTCGTTAAGGAGCATAACCGTGGCACATTCCTATACTAATCTGCTGTATCACATCGTATTTGCTACATTGGAGCGACGCCGTCTTATCAGCGGGGAGTTCGCTTCCCGTTTACACCAGTATCTGGGTGGAATGGTTAGAGGTTTGGGTGGGATATCACTGGGAGTAAATGGCGCAGAGGACCATATCCATATGCTGGCAAAACTACACCAAGACCTTGCGGTTTCTGAGTTCAGACGCTTCTGCGGGCACATCACATCGATTTCAAGCCGGAATACCTGTTACGTTAGACACTGTCGCCCGCCTTGCGGGCTCTCCCTGCAAAACCACTACTATCGCCCGGCTCCGCTTCGCTGCTCCGGGGGCTACATGCTGGCCACCCGCTTCGCGGGCTCAGACAGCCCACGTCTCTTCAAAATGTAAGAAACTCCAGAACTCCGGAGAAATTGTCAACGAGGACGGCCGGTCTTCCCGCACTTTTGACGAAGTCGATTTACGCGGGGCCAAGTCCAAGAACTCGTAGTCGCCAGGTTCACTGTTGGGCGTTACCAATGGGGAGGCTGGAAACGGCAATCCCGTTTCGCATTCGAACTGTCGTTACGGCAATCGGTTCTTTGCTAACGATTATTAAGCTCCCTTGAAAATCTCGATTGACGAAATCCGGATCCTCAAGTACGCCCTGGGTGGTCGCCAATAATTGTCTTACCGAAAACGCCTTCTGTTCTCCCGGTTTAAGAGTTACCGTCGCGGCGTTTCTTACACCCTTCGGTTTTTCTCCGGAGCCGGAAGCGTCAGACAAGACCAACCACACAAGAGTCTCTGCCGCCCCCGCATTGACTAGGGCCACGCCTGTGTCCAGGCCCACAGCGGGAGTCCATTCCACCGAAGCGAGGTGAAAGCCAAACGCTTCCCGCGCCTCGATGCCGGCTTCCTGAAAGGCGGAACCGTCTGCGTTCAGAGTCTTATATATCGCATGCACCAAAAGCGGGTTGTTCGATTCAATGGATGCATAGCCCACGATGAAAGAGCCCGCGGGTTCGCTCGTTTCCAATCGGCGCGACCCAAATCCGCGACCGAGCGTGAATTCAAGCACAGACTGCGTCTTGCCATCAAAGGTAAGTGGCAAGGGGGCGCCCGCTTGATTAAAAAACCGCATCCGAACTTGGACTTCAGGCAGGACCACGGGCAGCACAGTTTGGATCTGCAGCTCTGTTTGCAGGAGAAGATTTCCTATTCTGGCGTGGGCGATCTGAGGCACATGGATCTTGAATACCGGTGGAGATAGGAAATCGATCCTTAGATCGTTGATTTGCTCGGCCGCCGGTTCGTTGCCATAGTCGACAACAACCGTGGAAATGCCCAGTGGGTTGGAGGTCTCAACTCCAACGAAAGGACCTGCCTTGGGATCGATGTTGTCTTGCTGCACTGCTCCCAGCAGATCTCCTTTTGCCGTAAATGCGCGAATTTCGGCAACAGTTCGCGGCGTGCCATTGCCGAGAGTAAACCCCACTCTCCGGGCGGGACTTTTGAGCTTTATGATAAAGGCGAGCCCGGCAGAGGAATCCCCGGGCGGCTTATTCTGAATAACGCCGTCGAACATGGGGGGTATCACAAGCGCAAGCGTGATCACTCTACCGGTGGGAACACTGCCGCCTTCGCCGGTAAATGTCACTCCGATCTTCGAGTACAGGTCACTCAAATTCAATTCAATCGCCTCCCGACCGGGATCCCCGATTGAAAGAAACTCGCCGAAGCCGATAATCATGGAGTCAAGAGAAAAGTCCCGCGGACTAGTGAGCTTCCGAATTTGGGCGAAGCCAAAAGCGCCATGGAACAAAAACAGTACGATCACAAATCGGGGAATGAACTTCTGAACGACTTTGCCACCTGCCGATCGCATCGGTTTTACTCCTGCTCCTGTCCTTAGTAAACCCAGTAGGAAGTGCCGGTCCGTTCTGAATCAATTCCCCCAACAGTCCCTGGCCCGAAGCCAAAGGCAAGCTTGGAGCTACCGAGCGGTGTAGGAATTTCAATCCCGAAAACGTTCGGAACAGACCACTCCCAAATCCAGTCTGAGTTGCCAAGCCATTGACCACTGTCGGTCAGGTCGTAAACTTCCGCTCGCCACTGCAACTCATATCTGAGATCGAGACTGTGCCAGTATTCCCGCTCAATGATCTGAACTTTCTTCGGCGCATATTTCAGAACTTCACGCATAAAGAAACGGCATGGGACAACGACCATTAATTCTCTGTAAGAACTGGAATCATCAAAATCCTTCCTTCAGGAAAAAACACGTCGAGAGCCCCGACCGCAATTAGAGAATCGCTGCTGATCAATAACGAGCCCTGGTTGGGAAGAGCGCAGTTTTGCAGCAGCTCTGTGATGAATTTGCTCACTCGGTTCAACTGGGGGATTATTATCGAGCTAGAACAAACGGAATTCCCTTTGCTATCCAAAACCGTTAATTGAACCTGCACCGACTCAGTAGCAGAAGGATTCACAAGTGCGAATGCTGTTTGCCTGGGATCGTTGTCGACTGGAGGGAAATAGCCCAAAACTGGAGCGCGAAAACGGCTTGAATTGCTGAAAGTAGATCGAAACTTTTTTGCTGGAATCACGGCCTGCAAAGAAGTTGTGTTCACGATTTGAAAGCCATCATTGGCAAGGCGAACTAAGGTTATGAGGCTCGAACCGACTTGCACTCTGGCTGCCGCTGGAAGGATGATTCTAGCCCATCCGTTCTGTTGGATCACGCTGAAATCTATGAAGCGTGGAAACTCTACCATCCCGTTGGTCGGAACGAGGATCCCGGACGACAGAAAGTTCTGACCGCTGTTGAAATAAAAATCCATCTGGCCTTGAACTTCTGGACCCAGATTTATGACTCTATAAAGAGTTCGGAAAAGAGGAGCATCTCCAGACAACAGTTCGACGGATACCGGAAAGATATATTGTTGTTCCACCGCATTGCGTTGCCCCGCTACTGAGTTGATAAAACCGGAAAGAAAGAAGACAATCGTTAGAAAGCGAACAGCAAAAAGCATACAAGCCCTCCACACTTTGATTTCAATTCAGAAGATGCAATCAACAAATAGAAGGTCCCAACCCTTCAAGTCCAACATCGGAGGCGCCACAAGCACAAGCGGATTCGCATCGGT
>DASYPF010000045.1:0-5447 GCA_036006905.1 Acidobacteriota bacterium | reverse complement strand
GCAGCCGGCTTAGCCATCGAATATTAGGCGGTCAGTAATGCCGGCGTAAACGCCGACTGGCCTGGCGAAAAAGGCCGTTAAAACGGCCTCGACGCTGATGGTTGTGCTCGCGCTTTGCACCCCGGCCTCGAAAGGCCGGGGCTGAGACCCTTCGGGAAAGGCCGCTGGAAGCGGCCTGGAGACGGCCCTCAGGCCGTCTCTCCGCTTCCAAAATGCAGAAACTCCAGGGGCCGCGACGTGTCGCGGCCGTAGCTAAACCATCACCGCCCAGTCGCCGGGGGGATGAGAAACTCCGAAGGTGAGAGCGCCTTGCGTGTGAACCTCGCCATGTGAACGGCTCCGGTAAAATAGAACACTTTGTTGATCCGCATTCCGACTGACGTATGGCCGGCTCCGTGAGGAGTAAGATGTATTTGGGCCGAGCCTTCTTGAACGCCATCTACGTAGTTCCTGAATTCCTCACCGTCATATACCGAGGCGACGTGGTACCAAGCTCCGAGCGCATGCAGCGCCTTTCGGTTCAAGAGGGCTTTGCTTTCGGTTCCTGATTGGTTGTAGCTGTCGAGACACCACCGATCACCGACAACCCGGATTTCAAAGAGCATCCGGTTGGCTGTGTCAGCGCCGGTCTGAGGATCCTGCTCATTCAAATGAAACCACCGCTGCTCTGTTTGCCCTCCATCGGGGCGGAAGATGGCTTCCCACGTGAAGGTCTTGGCGCCGGCCAAAGGGTGGCTGTCAATGAACAGCCCATCATCGACGCCATCGAACCTGACAGCCTTGCCGACGGGCGAATCGATGACTACGGGTTGGCCGAGTACTGTGGTCCTATGGCCGCCAATGTTCTCAAGCCGGTCAAAGGTCCAGACTACGCTCTCGGCAGGTTGCGGAACTGCGCCGCTCCTCGAATCGATCTGTAACGCGGCCAGAATGGTCAGTGCCACCACAATGCTGCGCAGAATGGTTTCTAACGTCACTGCGTCCGCCGCTTTGGCCGCAAAGAACTGAGATACCCGACCAAGTTTTCAAGTTCGTCTTTCGAAAGCGTGGTGTAGGCCGGCATCAACGACTTCCTGGGTAACTTGATGTCGTTAAGCTCACTCTTCATGAAAGACCGCAGATTGCCGTTCACGTCGCGCATGTGGACCGAGTACTCATCTTCGTTGAGATGAATCCCCTTGCTGCTCTTCCCCGTTACGCTGATCACCTCCACGGTGCGATAGTCAAGTGGAATATCAGCGCTCGGCTCCAAGACAGATTCGCGCAGATATCGTACCGCGCGCTTCGCTCCAATGTCCGAAAGGTCCGGTCCCCAGAAACCACCTTTCCCGTTGATGGTATGACAGAGGGCGCAGCCGTTCTCCTGGTAGACGAGCGCACCTGCTGCGGCATCGCCGCCGACGGGCTCAGGCAAACCTTGCCGCCCCAATTGCTGCACGTACGCCACGATGCGCCAAACGTCGGCTCCGGGCGAATTGAACGCGCCCGGCATTTCCGTGTTGGGAATGCCATTCCGGATAACGAGAAATATTTCGCGGTCGGAGCTGCCGTGGCGAAACCGGCCCGTGTTCAGAACGGCGCCGCGCCCCCCTTCGCCGTCCTGGCCGTGACAGTGGGCGCACCGGCCAATATACAGCCTGCGCCCGGATTCCACGTCCGCAGCCGAGGAATACGGGTTTGTCTCAGGAAGGGAGGGTCGAGGCTGGCTTGCTGGTCCCTGCGCCGGCATTGACAGCATGAAACTCATCCACCAGCACGCAATCAGAAATATCTTTGGCATCCAAAAATCTGTTCAGTCGAGTCCGAAAGCGATCAGCACGTCTCCAATCGGAATGGTGATTAACTGCTTGCCCCGGCTTAGAAACGTAATTGGGCTTGCATACACGCGGTCGCCGCCGTTGAAATGCCACAGCTCCTTGCCGGTGCGAGCATCCAGGGCATAAAAGTTCCCGCTTGGCGTGGCCGAGAAGACCAGGTTCCCCGCGGTGGACAGCACACCCGCCCACGGTGGTGACAGGATGCGGTGCTCCCACTGAATTTCTCCCGTTTCTGGAGTCATGGCGATAAGTTTGCCCCAGCTCTCTTCGGGCCGAAAACGTGCTCCCCCGCCCCCGCCTCCGCCGAAGTAGGCCTCGCCCGGTTGGAATTCAAGGGCGTCAGTCTTGAAGAAACGACGCCGCTCTTCGCGCGCATTGAAATAGAGGAGCTTCGTGTTGGGATTGTAGCTGGGCGACATCCAGTTGTTTCCGCCGTCCACGCCGGGCCAGATCGAATCGTTGCCTTCCTCGGTCGGCTCCTGAGCTGGATTGACAACCGGGCGGCCCTTCTTATCAATCTCCTTTGCCCAGGTCTGCTTCACGAAGGGTTTGGCCAGCAGGAATTCACCTGTTTGACGGTCGAGGACGTAATAGAAGCCGTTGCGGTTGGGCACGACAACCAATGTGCGAAGACGCCCGCCCAACATCGAATCGAGCAGAACCGGAACCTGCGTGGCGTCCCAATCATGCGTGTCGTGCGGAGTGAATTGGAAATACCACTTCAACTTTCCTGTGTCCGGATCCAGCGCGAGCAACGAGCAGGAATACAAGTTGTCTCCGGGGCGAATGTCGCCGTTGTAGTCGGGACCGGGATTGCCCGTGCCCCAATAGAGCAGGTTCAATTCTGGATCGTAGGAGCCCGTGATCCACGTCGATCCTCCGCCGTGCAGCCATGAATCGCCTCCCCACGTCTCCGCGCCCGCTTCGCCCGGCGCCGGTATGGTCCAGAAGCGCCAGGCACGCTCGCCCGTTTTCGCATCGTAAGCATCGAGGAAGCCGCGAATGCCTGCTTCAGCGCCGGCGATCCCCGCGATCACCTTGTCCCTGACCACCAGCGGGGCGGCGGTAGCCGTGTAGTTAAGAGCGGGATCGGCAAGCTCGTTCTTCCAGAGCATGCGGCCGGAACGGGCATCGAGCGCAATTAGCTTTGCATCCAGCGTTGTAATAAAAAGCGTGGTGCCAAGGATCGCGAGGCCGCGATTGACCTGACCGCAGCATGTATAGACGCCGGCGGCAACCTTGTATTCGAAGGTCCATAGGGCGTGTCCGGTTTCCGCGTCGAGGGCGATCACATCGCTGGGTGGGCGCGTCACGTACATGAGGCCATCGACGACAATTGGAGTGGTCTCGACCTTAACGTGATGCATCTGATAAATCCACTTGGCGCGCAGCCCGGGGACGTTCTCGGCCGTGATCTGGTTCAAACTGCTGTAATGATGGCTGCGGTAATCGCCGCCGTACATCAGCCAGTTGTCAGGCTCTTCGGTTGCCTTGAGCAGTCTTTCATAGGTGACCGGCAAGCCCTTGGGTGACGGGGACTGCCCAAGAGAAAAAATCACCACAAGGACACAAACTCCTAACGCGCAGAATTTTCTCAGTTCAGCAAGATTTCGGATTGCGAATTTCGGATTGCGGATTGCTCCCGAGCTGCTAGCCCGCTCGGAATCTGCGCAGGATTCTGCTTGGCCCACAAAGGACAAAAGACGAAGGACAAATAACCGAAACAATCCGCAATCCGAAATCCACAATCCGCAATTCCGGAGAATTTTGGTTGCGCTTATGCTGCGCTGCGTTTTGTTGTTATTCCCCATACTGACGAACTTGGGCTAGCGCCGCGCGGCGAGCTGCCTCTGGATCGAAGGGCGGACCGATGGCAGGTATCGCAGAGCATTGGCGTAGTAGACCTTGCGTAGCACATCGTCCGGAAGGCCGATACCGTAGATTCTCCAGCGGCCGTGCAGCGGGGCGCCAGTCGCCGAGCGAAGCTGCGCCGGATGATCGAAGTGCTCATCATAGGTTTCGAGGAACCTCCAATGAGGCACCCAGAACTCTTCGATCCCTCGGCTGGGATTGCCGTCGGAGCCGAAGAGGATGCGGTCCTGATACTTGAGGAAGAACTTGCGAATCATCAGGGGAGCGCGGCCCAGGTCCTGAACGGTCGCCGAGATCTCGACATCGGCGTTCGGATACTTATCCAACAGAGCGGCCACTTTATCCATGTCGTAGTAAAGCATGGCCATGTGCGCGTTGACGAAGCGCGTCTTGGGATGCCTGGCGTGCATGTTCTCGCGCGCCTTCTCGATCACGTCGGGAGCCGGCTGGCCGGTTTTGTAGTAATTCCCTTCGGGGTTGCTGCGCCAAAGGCCGGCTTCGTAGCGTTCGTTCTCAGGGCCGATCGGAAGGAAGCGGCCATACGAGTCGCTTGTGTGGATCATGACGGGCTTGTTGTGCTTGGCGCACATTTCCCAGATAGGATCGAATCGCGGGTCATCGGATTGGATGAAGGTGCCGTCAGGATTCTTCAGTTCGAGCCCCAGCACCTTATTGATCTTCAGCCCCGCAGCGCCGGCCAGGAAACAGCGCTCCAGTTCCGCGGTGGTCCTTGCGGACCAGTCCGCGGTATTGATCCCTGCAAAGTTCAGCCGGGCGAAATGAATGATGCGATCCCGGAATGGCTCGCCCACCTTCATATTCTGGTCGAACGTCTTGCCAAATCCGCCGTCCATGTTGCAGATTACGCCGAGACCGGTGTCGTCCATTAACTTGATCATCCTTCTATAATCTTCGGCGGCCCTGAGCTGCCCGCCATGGAGGTGAAAATCGACCGCCGGAAACTTGGACCGTGAAATGTTGGTCCTGGGAAATTTCATCAGTGCCTTGGGCATGGCCGGCACTTCGGGCGAAGGTTGGAAGTCGGGATGAGAGGGAAACCTGGGAGCCTGGGATTTCGGAACGCCGGTCTGACCCCAGGAAGTGAAGCTGCCGATTGCAATCAGCAATGCCAAAGATGGCAACCAGCGAAGCATGTTTACACCTCCTTTTTTGGAAACCGGAGTATTGTGACACAAGCCAAGCCGGAAATCATAGCTCGCCGCAATGGAAGGATCCGAAATCCGAATTCCGCAATTCACTTAAACACTTCATACGGATCGATCGGTGTTCCTTCCCACCAATGTTTCTTTTCGGTGAGTCGGAAGATCGCAAAATGCAGATGGGGCGTGCCGGGCGGCGCATTGCCGGAGGTGCCGACGTATCCAATCACCTGGCCACGGTTGATGCGATCTTCTTCATGCAGGTTATCCACATACTTTTCCAGATGAGCGTAGTAATAGACATACTTTTCCTGGGGATCAAACTGGTAGACGGTGATGCCTCCCGCCTTACTGTAAAAGAGGCGCGCGACTTTCCCATCTTCCACGGCAAGCACAGGCGTATTCCGCGGGGCAAGGATATCGACGGCTTCGTGCATGTGCGCGCCTCGAATCTCCTGGAACGAGCCTTTGAAGAGTTCCGGGTTGGCACCCTGTATCGGCACCCACAATTTTCGTCCGCGCAGGTCGGCGACGGGATCGGGTCCAAGTGTCGCAGGTTGGGGGACGCCGCCAGCAGCGGCAGTATTGTTTGGGAGGA
>DASYPF010000044.1:0-5606 GCA_036006905.1 Acidobacteriota bacterium | reverse complement strand
TATTTGCCGTAGTCGGATGGCGATCACTTCTTCGCTGGAAGCGGCAACTTGCCTGGCCGGGCATGGTGGTAATTCTCTTTTTCCCGCCGATCGTCTATAGCTGCGCTCCTGCATTGCTCTTCAACCGAAGTCTGCAGCGGTACTCTGGCCTGGAGCTTTCCGCGTCGGCCGATCTTGCCGAAGCAATCCGCTATCGTTTTAATCCCAGTGGTCGCGGAGATTCCAGTGCCCGGCGCTTTGGTGAAAACCTGCTGCACCAACTGCCGCCTCAGACAAGATTGTTAGCCTACTATCGCGTCGATCCTTCAACCTATTTTATTGCTACCTTCCTGCAAAAAGCCGAAGGCTGGCGATCCGACGTGTCAGTTGACAATCTTCGTGGATATGACGGAATGATAACGCTGGAAAACCTATTCCAAACCTATCCGGACCGTCCGGTTCTTTACCTCAGTCGCCTTAACGCTATGTACGAGACAGGCGCCAACCGCGTCGAAGCGATCTCGGATGCGGAATCATCCCTGGGCGCCAGGGTTTATCGCGTCACTTGGACCGGCACGCCCGCGACGGCATCCAGTCTGAGTCCGGAAAATTCAAATTGGACAGGTCACATGTCTCTGCTGGAGCCGGCGCTCGGTCTTCGAGTTCTATATCGCGATGAACTTTGGTATGTTCACCTCCGCTTTCAGAACGCCCTGCTTTATCCCCGTGAAGGCCGAGTCGATCATTTGCGCATTCAGCCCGCGTTGATCTCTTTCTCATTCAACGGTCTGAATTATGCAGGAAAGATCTTCCAGGATCGCATTCTGGGAGAATGGTCGATGCCGTCCGATCCTGAGTTGCATGGAGAATGGGAAGTGAGAAAGCAGTTGAAATGACGAATGGCGAAGTGCGAGTGTCGAATGACGGTTGAGAATGACGAATGACGAAGTGCGAGTGTCGAATGAGAACTGGGAAAAGTTGGCTTCACCGCCGAGACGCAGAGGTCGCAGAGATTCGCGGAGAATTCTATCTCTGCGTCAACTCTGCGTTTTCTGCGTCTCGGCGGCGAGTACCGTTTGTCAATTTTCATCCCAAAAACAATTTTTCGCAGCTTCTCATTCGGCATTCGTACTGCGCCATTCGTCATTTCTTAAACCACACAAGCGTCGCGCCCCAACCCCCAGCTTCCGGAGGGGCATCGGCGAATCGATCGATAAAATCCAATTGCTGCAGCAGAGCGCGGATTTTTTCGCGTTGATACCCTATTCCCCTACCATGAATCAATCGAACTGAGCGAAATCGGTGGCGCGCCTCGAGCAAATACTCTTCCGCTGCCGATTCGATGTCTCGTGGGGAAAAAGAATGCAAGTCAAAGACATCTTCGATAGGAACACGGATCGGTTCGTTACCGTCGTCCATTTGTGTAAACCTTATCGCAAGCTGTTGGAAAACTCACCACCGGAGCCGCGCAGCGGCACAAAGAATTGTAGCCGAGGCCGTGAGGCCTCGGTCCTCCGACCCAAATCAAGTGGAGCCGCGTAGCGGCGGACAGAATTCAATCCCACAGATAGCGTTCGTCGAATTCAATTCCATGTTGGCGCAGCAGACGCCGCAGTTCATCTTTGAAAGATACACGCTGATGGTGTTGTTCCTGTTGAGCGATATAGCGGTAGACTCGATTCAAGTCGGATCGGCAGACAGTAAATGCAGCATATCCGTCTTGCCAGCCGAAATGGCTCAATTTTGGCCATTCTTGGTGTATCCATCCCGTTGAATTGGATTTGACCTTCCCGACAAGGTCGGAGATGCACAATGTCGGGGGAGCACCTACGAGGGCATGAGCATGATCGTCAACTCCATTGATAAGGATCGGCTTGGCGCGCAGGTTTCGGATGATTCCGCCCATGTAGGCGAACAATGCGGCCCGAATCTCGGGTCGTATCAAGCCGACCCGATTCTTGGTACTGAACACGACATGGTAGATCAAACTGGTGAACGTTTGTGCCATCGCAATACATAACAGCCCCCAATGGATATTTGCGAACTAAAATATCGAAATTTCTTTCGCCGCTACGCGGCTGGTCGTATCTGGGGGGCTCGTCAACCGAGGCCTCACGGCCTCGGCTACAATTCTTCACGCCGCTGCGCGGCTCGCGCGCAGGCCCCGCGAGGCGCACCTCTACCCGAGGGTAAACTTGAGTTAAGGCGTCGTAATGCTCTAAAATGGATAGTTGCCTCGTTTTCAGTTAAGCGAGCATAGAAAGGAGAGTTTTCCAATTGGCCTCTACCACTCAAACGGCCCCCACGGAAGAAGTCGCAGCCAGGAAACGGGACTTCGTCATCAACGACTTCAGCATTCAGGTCGCTACTGTCAATGGCTCCGGCAGCCAGAGCAGCAATAACGTCCTGATGCGGGCCATTTTCCAGATGGGCGTCCCGGTCAGCGGTAAGAACCTCTTCCCTTCCAATATCGCCGGGTTGCCTACCTGGTTCACCATCCGAGCCAACAAGGACGGCTGGATTGCGCGCAAGAAGGAAATTGATTTTTTGGTCGCCATGAATCCCGAGACTGCGCGTGAAGACGTCTTGAGCCTCGCCCCGGGAGCGGTGGTCGTCTACGAAGAAGGCTTAAAATTGGACCAAACTCGCAATGATTTGGTTTTTTATCCGGTCCCCTTCGCTCAACTAGCCTCTGAAGTGACCAAGGAGTCAAAGCTGAAAAAGCTGCTGGCCAACATGGTCTACGTGGGTGTAGTGGCTCAGTTGCTTTCCATCGAGACGGAAGAAGTCAAAAAGGCGATACGCAGGCAATTCAAAAGCAAACCGAAGGCAGCCGAGTTGAATTTCAACGCCGTGGATGCGGGATTTAATTACGCCGAGACTCATCTTCGAAAACGCGACCGATTTCGCATCGAGCGCATGAACAAGACCAAGGGCAAGGTCATCATCGACGGAAATTCCGCGGCCGCTATTGGCTGCGTGTTTGCAGGGGTGACTGTTGCAACCTGGTATCCCATTACTCCATCCAGTTCTCTCTGCGAAGCCTTGATCGATTATCTGGCCAGGTACCGCACCGACAAAGAGACCGGCAAGGCCACCTACGCAGTTATCCAGGCCGAGGATGAACTGGCGGCCCTGGGCATGGTCATGGGAGCCGGATGGGCCGGCGCCCGAGCCATGACTTCTACATCCGGTCCGGGAATTTCGCTGATGGCCGAGTTCGCAGGGTTGGGATACTTCACCGAGGTGCCCGCCGTCATTTTCGACATCCAGCGCGTGGGACCCAGCACTGGCCTGCCGACGCGAACGTCGCAGGGCGACGTTCTGGCTACCGTGTACCTCTCGCACGGCGACACCCGTCACATCGTGCTGTTTCCCGCTTCGGTCGAAGAGTGCTACTCGATGGCTATCGAAGCTTTCGACTTGGCGGAACGCCTTCAGACTCCTGTCTTTGTCTGCAGCGATCTGGACATCGGAATGAACAACTGGATGGCCGAGCCCTTTCCCTATCCGGACAAACCGATCGATCGAGGCAAAGTGCTGTCGGCAGAGGAGCTGGAGAAGCTGGGCAAATTTGAGCGCTACCGCGACGTGGACGGAGACGGCGTTACTTACCGCACTTTACCGGGCGATCCGCACCCGCTGGCGGCTTATTTCACACGAGGCAGCGGGCACAATGAAAAGGGGCAGTACACCGAGCGGCCAGAAGATTACAAGAATCTGATGGATCGTTTGCTGAAAAAGTACAACACCGCGCGCAAGGTTGTGCCGGCGCCGGTTATTCAATCTAACGGCAAGAATGCTGAAATCGGAATCATCGCCTTCGGCAGCAGCGACTGGGCCGTCGAAGAGAGCCGTCATCAGTTACTGACCGAGCAAAGCACCGACACTGACTATCTGCGCATTCGGGCGCTTCCTTTCAACGGCCAAATCCGCCAGTTTGTGAAGAACCATAATCGGATCTACGTAGTCGAGCAAAATCGCGACGGTCAGATGGCTGACCTGATCAAGCTGGAAGTGGGGGGCGATTGCACGAAGATTCGTAGTGTTCTCCATTACAACGGACTTCCCGTGGACGCGCGTTCCGTAACCGACGAGATTTTGCGGCAGGAGAAGGGAAATTGAAATGGCAACGGTAGAATCAGGAAAACCAAAGATCAATCGCATCGGCCTGACGCTGGCAGATTACAAAGGCGCCGAATCGACACTTTGTGCCGGCTGCGGTCATGACGCTATTACAAGCCAGATCATCCGTGCGTTCTATGAATACGGCGTCGTGCCGCATCAAGTCGCCAAACTGAGCGGAATCGGGTGTTCCAGCAAAACGCCTGCCTACTTCCTGAACCGGTCTCACGGTTTTAACTCCGTCCACGGACGTATGCCGTCGGTAGGCACGGGCGTGTTCGCCGCCAATCGCACTCTCCTCGGAATCGGCGTGACAGGCGACGGAGACACGGCGGCAATCGGTATGGGGCAGTTTGTGCATCTGCTGCGCCGCAATGTCCCGATGATTTACATTATCGAGAATAATGGAGTTTACGGCCTCACCAAGGGCCAGTTCTCAGCCACGGCTGACAAAGGATCCAAGTCTAAGTCAGGAGTTTCCAACCCGCTGCCCGCCATTGATTGTTGCCAGATGGCGATACAACTGGGCTGTGGCTACGTTGCTCGATCTTTTGCGGGTGATCCCAAGCAACTGGTGGCTCTCATCAAGGGAGCGATCGGCCATCGGGGAACAGCGTTGATCGACGTCATCAGCCCCTGTGTGACTTTCAATAACCATCCCGACTCGACCAAGAGCTACGACTACGCCAAGGAGCACGAAGAGCTGCTCCAAGAAATCGGATTTGTTCCCTACTACGAACAAATCAGTATCGATTACGACGAAGGCACTACAAAAGATGTGGTTCTCCATGACGGCTCGCACCTCCGCCTGAAAAAACTGAGCCGCGATTACGACCCGATGAGCCGCCTGAATGCCTACCGCATTCTGGAAGAAGCGCGCGAAACTGGGGATCTGATCACAGGGCTGATCTACATTGACCCGACTCAGCCGGATTTCGTTTCGCTGATGAACTTAGTCGATGAGCCGCTCGCGACGCTGCCACTGGAGAAAGTCCGACCGGGCAGAGAAGCATTGGACGAAATCATGGAAGAGCTGCGGTAGTCATCGGTCATCAGTCATCAGTCATCGGTTTCGCATTGATGACACTCAACTAACCTACCGATGACCGTTCACCGATGACCGATGACCGATAATTGGTCATTTGTCATTTGCCCTTCCTTTGTTATTCGCAGGATTTCCGGAGAACTGCAGCTTCTCGTTGCCAATGTTGCCAATAATGGGTCCAGAAATACGATAGCGACGACTTTCCGATGCAGGGTGATGAATAATGACGGATGACAAATGACGAATGACCAATGACCAATGACCAATGACGCCTTTCCTGCTGACTGCCTACTGCCGACTTGGCTTCCCGTGGCTGGAAAGAAAATGTCCCAAGTGACATCCAGATTGCTCCTGGCGCCTTAAGTGTCCGATTCCGTTTCTCCTGGCCCACCGAACTCTCCGAAGAAAATCCAGTGTTAGTGGCCAAGCTCCGTCATCTAACAACCGTCGCCAGGTT
>DASYPF010000043.1:0-3763 GCA_036006905.1 Acidobacteriota bacterium | reverse complement strand
GGGGTCTTGAGATTCTCACTGAACCGTTTCACGCGGTTTCTCTCAACCGCATTAAGTCTCTACGGCCTTCGCACATTATTCTTAGCGGCCAGAGCCATCCCTGGGACATTTATTCGCCCGATTCCTTAGCTGGTGTTTTTGACATGATCAAGAACGCATCGCCGCCCCTACTCGGTGTTTGTGGTGGACACCAACAGATTGCTCTCGCATTTGGCTCTGCTGTGGGTCTTATGGAACGTCTGCACCCAGGCGAGGGATACGAGGGCGCGAAACGAGAACGAGGGTACTTTCCTGTTGAGACCAATGAAGAGGGAATCTTCAAAGGATTGCCGCGCGACATCACGGTCTGGCACTCCCACTGCGACGAAGTGAAAGAACTGCCGAAAGGCTTCCGGCGAAGCGCTTCTAATGAAACGTGTGCCATTCAAGCCATGGAGCACATAGAGCGACCCCTATTCGGTGTCCAGTTTCATCCCGAACTTTTTGACCAGGAACATGCAGACGGCCGGCGAGTCATTGAGAACTTCCTGGGATTGTGATACGGGGTTCTCCCGGACTTCCCACCAGGACGACGGCATGCCGGTTTGAAGCCTGACCAGGAACCGGCAGAGTTTGGCGAAGTTTTGACCTATTCTTCTTACTATTTCATTATTTACAGGGAAATCCCGGATTTCCTGAAGCAAATCGCGGACTGCTCGACTGGACACCCCCTAGCTCGTATGTTAGCCTTTCTGTGAAACAAGCGAAGATTATGGTCGCTTGTTTTTCTTTTTGGCTGCGTATTCGCATTCTTTTCAGCGCCTGCATCAAGGATGCAAGCCCCCAACTCCGGCTGACGTCTTCTACACTCCTTGAGCCGGAGGTCGAGTCATAGGAAAGTACGGACTCGCGCACAGCGCTGAAAGGGAAGTAAACAACTTCGGACGGAGGCCCGATTAGAATGAAATCGATTTTGGGTGGAAGCGCGATAATTGCCACCGCGCTTTTCTCAGGCTCTTTGATCTTTTTCGCGCGTCCTTTGGCTGCGGAAACCCTCACCTCTCAGATCCAGGAACCAGCACACCAAGCATCACAAGCATCACAAGCATCGCTAGCTCAAAAGCCGGAGTCGAAAGGTCCGTCCGCTCCAACTGATAACGCTGAAGGTGCACCTTCGTCCTCATTGGGGGAAATGACCGGCAGCGAAAGAGAGTCCGAACAAGCCCTGAAGCCGGCTGCGTCACCGTCTTCTCCCTACTTAGCTACAGCCTACAGCCTTAGGGGCAGAACGGCGAGTGGAAGTAGGGTAGGCAAGGGAGTAATTGCTGCTGATCCCAGGTTGTTGCCTCTCGGGTCGCATGTACGTATCGAGGCCGGTCTCTATAGCGGCGATTATCTGGTGGCTGACACGGGGGGCTCAGTGCGCGGCCGGCGGGTCGATATTTGGACGCCAACCACGCGCGAAGCCTTTCGCTTTGGCCGTCGTAGGGTAAAGCTAACCGTGCTTAGCTACGGCCCAAAGCAATCGGCAGTCAGGAAGCGAGCCCACAGGTAAGCACAAATCTAATGATGAATAGATGGGGCAGAGGGGATTGACCTTCTGCCCTTTTTTTCTTTGTTATGGGCCAGGGATGCCTCCGCTGAGCTTATGGTAAGATGCCCAAACCCGGGTTCCAATACATTTGGGGCGAGGCCTCAGTCGTAAATGCAGCTTTCTCTTTCTCAGCAGCCGTTTGCGGAAAACAGCAAGCAGACTCCCGTCGCCGAATCATTAGTGCAAGTGATGCGTGGCGGCATTACTGAATCGCGCCATCGCGGGCACGTTGTTGCAGTCGAACCTGACGGCAAAATTGTCGCTTCTCTGGGCACCCCTGATGCTGTCACTTTCTTGCGCTCCTCCGCGAAACCACATCAGGCCATTCCATTAGTTGCATCCGGCGCCGCTGCCCGCTTCGGCTTCACGGAAAAAGAGATTGCTCTGGCTTGTGCATCACACAGCGGAGAGGAGATTCACACTGAGACTGCTGCGCAAATGCTCAAGAAGATTGGGCTTGAGCCAGCGGTCCTGAAGTGTGGCACCCACGAACCCTTCAGTCCTGAAGTCTCTCGTCGGTTGCGCGAGAAATCTGAAGAGCCCAATGTTCTGCATAACAACTGTTCCGGCAAACATGTGGGTATGCTGGCGGTCGCATTGCATGTCGGCGCGCCGACGGACACATATGACAGTCCGGACAATCCGGTTCAGCTTGTCATCGGTCGCACGATTTCGCAGTTTTCCGGAATTCCCCTTGAGGACATCGCCGTTGGAGTCGATGGTTGCAGCGTTCCGACCTTTGGAATAACAGTGAAAGCCATGGCTTTGATGTATGCTCGTCTGGTTGCGGCCCCACCGGAATTTGACGACCGCACGCGCAAATCCTGCCGGAGAATCGTCTCGGCAATGACCAGCTACCCGGAAATCATAGGGGGAACTGTGGACCGCCTCGACACGGAGATGATGCGCGCCGCGAAAGGTCGCTTGATTTCCAAGGTTGGGGCGGAAGGGGTTTACACTGTTGGCGTTTTACCGTGCAAAGAATGGCCGCGAGGTTTGGGTCTCGCTCTTAAGATCGAAGATGGAGACGACCACAGGGCAAGGCCGACGGTAGTAATCGAGTCGTTGCGCCAGCTCGGCGTGTTAAAGGGTGACTCTCTGGAGGCTGTTTCGGGTTACGCTTCCTTCCCGGTCCGAAATCGCCGCCAGGAAGTCGTTGGCGAAGTGCGCGCATCCTTTGAATTGAATCGAATTGGATAGCTGCCAGAGAATTGATAAGCCCGGACCATGGTTCAATCAGGCCCAGACAATGGCAAAGAGGCGTCGCGGGGGCTGCCACCTCTGCAGCGGGACGCGAAAGGGAGGATTGATGTCGATTCTGTTCCCGAGGTGATTCAGTGGTTTCTCGATTACGATGAACGTGTCGCGGTGATCAAACACCCAAGGGTTGAAGAGATTTTCCAATGGAAACAGGAGCAAAGCCGGATTGCCCGAGAAGATGTCTTTCCTTTCAAACGCGCTGAGGACAGACTGGCCATCGGAATAATCCAGGCGCTTGCCGAGAATTCCACGGAACGCGAACTGCACACTTGGATTAGCCAGCTTCTCAACGCGCTGGACACTGCCTCGAAGGCGAACGAATCCACTTCGGAGAGTTATAAGCTCGAGCTTGGCGGGAGCGGATCAGTTGTTAAAGAGGCTCAAAAAATCCCCTCTGAGAGAGATCGAGGAGAGTTCTTGATCAACTGCTGGGTGGAGACGCTTTGCACTGCGGAGGCGCGAGTGCTTGGCTGGCTTTATAAAGAGTTCTACGGGAGACCTTACTCTCCCTAGCTACCCGATCCTAGAAGACCGGCATTCGGCGGCGGCGGGGTCCCGGGCAGCCCGCGTGGGGTGCAGGCGTATCGAACCCGGGGCTGTCGCAAGATTATCCGAGCTTAGCGCCAGGTATTCATAATATCCATGACCTTGTATGAATAAAGAATTGCGGGCGCTTTTTCCTGTAACGGAGCGCGCGATCTATTTGAATCACGCGGCTGTGGCGCCCCCTCCGCTTCCGACCATTGAAGCCGTCCAATCTCAGTTGCGAGACGTGGGTGAGAATGGATCGGTTCATTATCGCGATTGGATTGCGGTGAAGGAGCGAACCCGAAAACTCGTCGCGGATATGATTGGGGCTAGACCCGAACAGATAGCCTTTACACGAAACACATCTGACGGGCTTTCCACTATCGCAAATGGTTTGCGCTG
>DASYPF010000042.1:0-11441 GCA_036006905.1 Acidobacteriota bacterium | reverse complement strand
CTCACGGGAGAAACATTCCGGTGCATCTGGATGGCGCGCGTATCTTTAATGCCGCCGTCGCGCTTAATAACTCCGTGAAAGACTTATGCAAACCTTTCGAAACGGTGATGTTTTGTCTCTCGAAAGGTCTTTGCGCGCCGGTGGGCAGTATTTTGCTGGCCAGCAGCGAGAAGATCGGCGAAGCACGAAAGCTTCGCAAGATGCTCGGCGGAGGGATGCGGCAGGCAGGAGTGCTGGCCGCCGCAGGTCTGATTGCCCTGGAAGAAATGCCGAAGCGGTTGCATGAGGATCATGATAATGCGCGCTTCCTGGCGCAGGAGCTCACGGCAATTCCTGGAATTACGATCGATATTGCCACGGTCCAGACCAACATTGTGATCTTTAATGTTGATCCGGGAAAGGGCGCCGCCGGCGAGATTCTATCTCGATTAAAGGAACAGCGCATCCTGATGGGAGCGGTAAGCCCGTGCACGATCCGTGCCGTAACTCACGCGGATGTGAACAGAAAAGACATGGAAGCAGTGATTGCGGTTTTGAGAAAGATGCTTGAGTAAGCGGCTCGCTTCAGCCCGCCGCAGAGGGGCGCTGCGAATAGTAGTCCAGGGCGTAAGGGCGTGTTGCTCAAATCGTTTTCTCTGTGCAACCCTCCGTGACACAAACGTGTCACATCTTGTTTCTTGGACAAGAAATTTTAACCACCAAGGACACCAAGGACACAAAGGCAGAATTCCAGTGTCTGACAAATCAGGCCTTGGTGACCTTGGTGTCCTTGGTGGTTAAAACGTGCGTGCACAATTTTGGTTGCTGGTTTGGCCGAAGATATCGGAATCGCGCTTAGTATCGCGCCTTCGGCGCTCTGATATAAATATGTTTCCCTATTCCCGGCCTTACGGCCCGGGCCTACCCAATGACGGCCCTTCGGGCCTCCAACTTTATCTACATCAATTCGCTCAGAATCTCGTTACTTACCAGGTAGCCTTTTGTAGTTAATCGATAGCGACCGCGACTCTTTTCTAGCCATCCGTGAGCTCTGAATGAGTTCCAACGCCCTAGCAACCGCTCATTACCCCTGGAAAATGCGTTGAAGACATCGGCTGGAACGCCGCGGCATGTTCGCAGGCCTAAGAAAAGCTGCTCGCGTACACTGTCAGTGTCGCCAACAACATTTTCCTGCTCACACGGAGACTTTCCCGCCTCCACTTCACGCAAATAGTGAGCTAGTGAGCGCGTATTGTTCCAGCGTCTCGCCCCGTCAAAGGAGTGACTGCTGACACCGAAGCCGATGTAGGGTTGGCGCGTCCAGTACTTCCAGTTGTGACGGCTTTGAAAACCGCGGCGCGCGAAATTGGAGACTTCGTACTGAAGTAGCCCTTGAGCCTCGAGCGATGGGACCAGGCGAAGGTATTGCCGAGCGACAAAGTCGTCGGAAGGAAGTCGCGTTCTGCGGGAGCTTACCTCGCTGTGCAACGGCGTCCCGCTGTGCAGTTCTAGAATGTAAATTGAAAGATGCTGAATGGGAAGGGAAGCGGCCGTCTTGAGGCTGTGACCGAAAGTCGCAGCAGTCTGTCGGGGTAATCCCAAGATAAGGTCAAGACTGGTATTATCGAAACCGCTATCCCTTGCTTGTATGACTGCGCGGCGGGCTTCGTCTGCCGAGTGTGCGCGCGTCATGGCGGTCAGTTCCCGGTCATCAAAAGACTGCACACCGATGCTGAGGCGGTTTATACCCAGACTGCGGTAAGACCGCGTCCTGCCTGACTCTCTTGCCGATGGATTCATCTCTAGAGTTATTTCCGGCTCGCTTTGAATCGAAAAGCGAGCGGCCAGAACGTTCAGGGTTGATTCGATGAAATACTCGGGGACCAGAGAAGGTGTGCCACCGCCGAAATAAATCGTGTCGACAGTATGCAGTTTGGAATCCAAGTCAGACTGTTCGATCTCCTGGACCAGTGCGGACAAGTATCTCTTGGCAATAGCTTCCTCGTAGGGGGCCGTGGCAAAGTCACAGTAGTTGCATTTGGTAGTGCAGAAGGGGAGGTGGATGTAGATGCCAATTGGGGAGTCTTCCAATTGCGGATTGCGGATTGCGGGTTGCGGATTGTCTCGATGGGCCAAATTAACATCACATTTTCTTAATGCGATTTCTTCCAATTGCGGATTGCCGATTGCGGATTGCGGATTGTCTCGATGCGCCAGATTAACCTCACATTTTCTCAATGCAATTCTTCTTTCAATCCGCAATCCGCAATTCGCAATCCGCAATTATCAGAATCCCGTTGGCAAATCAATCCAACGCGTCTCCAGCCCAAAGATGTTTTCCAATTTTCTCGCCAGCGCCTTCAAGCCAACAGTTTCCGTCGCATAGTGTCCTGCACAAAGGAGGTGAATCGCTCGCTCCCGCGCGATGTGATAAGCGGTGTGGGATACCTCTCCAGTGACAAAAGCATCGGCCCTGCTGTCGGCTGCCTGTTCGACGAGCATGGCCGCATCACCGCTGACAACAGCAACGCGGGAGACCTGCTTTGGTCCAAATTTCAGCAACTCAGTTTTTGTATCCAACTGCCTGTCCAATCGCCTGGCAACCACTTCGGGCTTCACTGGCTCAGGTAACTGCCCGATCAGGCCGATTGCGTGTCCGTGCAAAAGACCGAAGGGAGCAGTCTCGCCGAGCTCGAGCAGCCGGGCCAACTGCGCGTTGTTTCCCACTTCGGGATGAGCGTCCAAAGGAAGGTGCGCGGCATAAAGGTTTACATTTCCGCCGAGGAGCGTTTCGAGTTGCCTAAAGCGATGCCCGGTAATTGCTTGCGGTTCTCCCCAGAAGAATCCATGGTGCACCACCAACATCTGCGAGCGGTCCTTGCGGGCAGCGCCGGCGCTCGCTTCGCAGAAATCGACGGCAAAGCTGACCCGCTCAATTTCTTTGGCTCCCTCTATCTGCCAGCCATTCAGCGATTTGTCCGGAATGGAATTGATATCTAGGAATGTATCCAGAAACTGAATCAATTCGGATCGATTCATGACCTACGGAAGTCGAAAGTTGAACGTCGCGATTCGAAAGTTGAAGATCGCAAGTCGGAAAGTCGAAGGTCGCAAGTCGAAAGTCACAGGCGTCAAATCGCGACTCATTCAATCACTCCTCGACTCTCAATATGCATTCGCATTCGACATTCGCACTTCGCAATTCGTCATTCCGCATTCTTCTACTTATGAACTCCGGGGGCGGTCGGGATCGGAAAAGTGTCGTTCCACCACGTCAATGAGCACGTTCAACCGCACGTCGAGTCGTTTGATCCGCGCGTCGAATCGCTCGTCAGTTTCTCGGAAGCGTTTGTCAGTCTCCCTGAAGCGCTCCTCGGTGCGCATTTGAGTCTCAGCTACCCGAGTAAATTGCCCGTTGGTTTGGCGGGCAAAATTATCCATCGCTCGTGCCGATTTCAAAAGAAAATCGCGGAGCTCTCCGATCTGCTCAGTGTGGCGTTCAATTTCTACCTGGTGAGCCTGGATGGAGGCAAAAAACTGTGCCTGCTGGTCTGCCAGGAATTCCAATTGTCGCTGTACTTTTTCGTAACGCTCGTCCGGTATCATTCCGCTTGCATAGACAGTACGGTTACTTACGGCTGCGAAGCTGTGAAGAAATTCACCGCGAAGGCGCGAAGAGCGCGAAGAGTTTTGATTTTAGGATCGAGACTTTTTATTCGAAGCACACTTGTGTCAATTGTTTAGCTCAGTCTGACGGGCGAGGCAGGCCTATGAGCTTCGCGGCCTTCGCGCCTTCGCGGTGGTTTCTGCTCACGTTCTGCCCGGGAGGCCTGACGCTCAGCCATTTTTGAGAGTTTCTTGAGACGCCGATCTATTCCCCTTCCCGTCATCTTGCACCCTGCTTTTGAGCGTTTGGCGTAATTCCGTTCGCCTCATGTGGTCATCTTAACACGGCGAACCCTGGAAATTTTGGCTGGCTTCGAATGTGGTTCCTCACTAGGCATTCGAAACTCGTCCTTCGCCATTCGCCTTTCCCAATTCTCCCTTATCGAGAAAGCTAAAATAGCAGCCGTCGCCAACGATGATATGGTCGAGGACGCGCACCCCCAGCAGATGGCCGCACTCGACCAGTCGTTGAGTGATCTGCCGATCTTCGGTACTCGGTTCCGGGTCGCCGCTCGGGTGGTTGTGCAGGAAAATGACCGCAGCAGCGCTGTGGCGTACGGCGGGTGTGAAGGCCTCGCGCGGATGTACCAGTGAAGCGGTAAGGGACCCTTGTGAAATAACTTCGTCCCGCAAGACGCGATTTTTGCCGTTCAGCAGCAACAGGACAAAGATTTCGTGGGTTCGTCCCCGGAAGAAATCGCGGTATGCGTCAAATACCTGCCTGCTGTTACTGAAAGGCCCCACGAGTGGCGCCGGTGCTCTCAATCTTTCCATCAATTCTTGAAATGCCGAGACTGGCGCGACGTTCAAACCAAGAGAAACGAGCTCGGCCGGAGTGGTCGAAAACAGCCCTCGAAGGCCAAAGCTACCCAAAAAAATGCGTGCTTCCAACTCGTTCCATCGAAACAGCTCGCAAAGCAGAGAAACGTCGGATGCCGGTTCATTACGTCGTATTTTTAATAATTTCATGTAAGACAGAACTGGCTTTGCGGGGCTTTTGCGAAGAAAAAATGCAAAAAAAGGAGGTTCGGAAACAGTTAGCCAGCCAGCGAAAGAATAAAAGCGTCATATGTCATTGGTCATTCGTCATTCCCTGTATGGCGCGGCAAAAAGAGCTCAGACATTGCGAATCACGATTGACTAATGGCGAATGATGATTGACTAATGGCGAATGACGTATGACGAATGACGCCTGTCTGCCGACTGCCTCCTGCTTACTGCCATAGTCTTCCAACATCGCATGTGAAGATCTACAATCCCACCATGCAGCCCCTCATCGGAACCAGCATCGCCACGGTTCATTTAAAGAAAAAGGAAGACCTGAGGATTCAAAACGGCCATCTTTGGGTATTTTCAAACGAAACCGCCGGCGTCCAGCATACTGAGGGGGCGCTGCTGGCCAACTGCTTTTCCGCCGGAGGCGCATTCTTGGGCAGCGCCTTCTATTCTCCGCATTCCTTGATCTCCTGTCGAATTTTGGACCGAGCGCTTCGGGCTGAGCAACTTTGCGTGGAATGGTTGGAGCAGCGGCTTGGCAGCGCGGTCGAATTACGGCAAAAACTGTTCCCCGGAGAAAGTTGCACGCGCTGGGTTTTTGGAGAAAGTGACGGCTTGCCGGGAATTGTCATTGACCGCTACGACAACATTGCCGTTATACAAACATTTTGTGCCTCCGCCGACGCTCTGTTGCCACAGTTGGTAGAAATCCTGGTGGAGCGCTTTGGCATCGAGACTGTAATAGAGCGCAATGAATCGATTCTGCGGGAGCATGAAGAACTGGGCCGGCGACGCACGGTCCTGAAGGGAGAACAGCCTTCGGTGCGAAAGTTTACTGAGCTGGGCATTGATTTTCTGGCCGACCTCTGGAGCGGCCAGAAAACTGGTTATTTTCTGGACCAAAAGATCAATCGCTGGATCGCTCGGAAGATATCAAGAGGCGCGGAAGTGCTGGATTGCTACAGCAACGTTGGCGGTTTCTCGCTTAATACGATTTGTGGAGAGGCAATCCGCGTGACCACCGTGGATATCTCTGCCGAGGCCCTTCAGTTGGCCGCACAAAGCGCGCGCTTGAACGGATGGGATGGCCGCCTGGCCGTCGTCGAGGCGGACGTGTTTGAATTCCTGCAGGCAGAGCAGAGAAAACAATCCAGCTTTGATCTGGTCATCCTCGATCCTCCGTCGTTCACAAAAAATCGAAAAGCGGTTCCCGCCGCCAAGCGGGCCTATGTGAAGCTAAACGGCCTGGGGATGTCAGTCTTGCGCAGCGGCGGGCTGCTGCTGACGACAAGTTGTTCGCATCACATCACGGAAGCGACGTTTCAGCAATGCGTGCAGCGGGCGGCCCGCCGATGTGGCAAGTCAATTCAACAACTGGCGCTGCTTTCGCAATCCCCCGACCATCCGGTTCTTCCCTCCATGCCGGAGACCAAGTATTTGAAGGGCGGGCTTTATCGAGTGGGGTAGCGCCCTAGTACACTGCAACAGAAAAAATTGGGAGCGTTTATTAGGACACGGAAAACGCGGAAAACACGGACTCACGAATGTCTTTTTTGGGCATCCTGTATTTATTGCCAGGTTGATTGTGTCTCAGGATGCCCCGAAAAGACATTCGCAAATCCGTGATTGTCATCCGTGTCCCAATAATTGGTACCCATTCTTCCGTTACAGTGTACTAGCGATCACTGAAACATTTTCGGCCCAATTTCCATGCCGAGCGGGATCACCTCGTCTACTGGCAGTCCGGCGCGCGCGGCATGCTGGCGGCAAGCTTCGGCATTAGGCGCTTCGAACTCGCAAAAGGAATGTTTCCCGTCGGCAGTCAGATGACTTCGAATCCACTGCATTCCTTGAATTTCGCTACAAGCAGCCACCACCTTCTTTCCTACCGCGTTGAGTTGTTCTTGAGAAAGGGGGGGCAGGGTACGAGTTACAATGAATCGGGGCATCACGATCCTCCTTTTGATGCGGGAAGCAATCGATAACACTATTGTAAAGGTTCATGCGTGAAATTGTCAGCGCTCGAGCGCATACTCAATAGCTCTCTCCAAAGACATATTCGCACCCTCATTCCATGCCGCGGTGCTTGCTGAGTTACTCAAACCTTGCCGAATCTTCTCTAGCTTATGCTGCAGTGCAGCTTCCTCGCTGGCGGAAAGCGTCGCACCGACTGCCCGTCGCACCATGGCAGCAGCCGAAGATAGACGTAGAGCGCGTGTCGCCTGTCGCTTCGCAGCAGCCAGACCGGCGAAGCCTTCCAGTAAGTGGGCGATACCTCTTCGATCTCCCAACTGCTTGTACAGAACCAAACTTTCTTCATAGAGCGATCGCGCCGCCGAGTTGTCCCCCGCATCACGCGCCAGGCTTCCGAGATCGGCTAGGGAGCTGGCAATTCCGCGCTTGTCATCCAGTTGCCTAAACAATGCCAGGCTCTCCTCATACATTGATCGAGCTTCGGCGATTTCGCGCTCACCGCGTGCGACGTCTCCAAGGTGATTAAGAGACCACGCAATGCCTCGCCTGTCTTGCAATTCCTGAAAGATCTGTAGGCTTTCCTGGTGCAGCGAACGTGCCTCTGCATAATCGCCCAGAATGTTCGCCACCTTTCCCAGGTTGTTCAGCGAGAGCGCGATAGCCAAGTTATTATCGAGCTTTCGCCACTCAGCCAGGCTTTCGTTGTATAACAATCGAGCCGCCGCGTAATCCTGCTGCCTTAAAGCGACGATTCCAAGATTGTTAAGCGAGTTGGCGATGCCCCACTTATTTCCTAGCTCTCGATTGATCGCAAGGAGCTCCCCAAAGTGAGAGCGGGCCGACTGGTAATCATTCTGCGCATCCGCCAAAATGCCCGCGGCGTAGAGTACCTTCATGCGCGTTTTGCTTAAGGTAGAGGACTGTGGCAAAGCCAAGAGCGCTTCCAAACGTTCGCGGCCTTCCGCCAGATAGCCCCGCATCTCCCAAAATCGCCACAGAGCCTCCCCCAATCGCAGACCCATTTCGAGCTCTTTACTCTCTGTGACCCAGTCGAGCGCTGCTCGCAAGTTGTCGTGCTCCTGCTCGAGCCAACCCAGCCATGTTGCTTGATTTGCCCCCAACAACTCTTGCTCCGCCCGCTCGGCAAAACCGAGAAAGAAGTTCGCATGCGATCGCCTTACGGTGGCTGCCTCCGAAGCCGCCTCAAGATGTTCCATAGCGTACTCCCGGATCGTCCCTATGATCTGAAATCTAGGTTCATTGTCTGACGCGCCTTCCTGCCGCAGCAGGTTCTTATCAAGCAACGATGAGATCCCTTCCAGGACGTTGATTTCCGGCGGCGCAGGAGAGCGGTTCTCGGTTATCGCGGAGTCTTCTTCCTGGATCTTTGTATGACCTGCTGTGACAACTGCTTCGGCCGCCTCCAATGTAAAACCGCCCACGAAGATGGACAAACGTCTGAAGAGCTTCTTTTCATTTTCATCCAGAAGATCGTAGCTCCAATCAATGGCGGCACGCATAGTTTGCTGCCGTGCTGGAAGATCCTGAGCGCCTCCCGTCAAAAGCTTAAGCCGGTTTTGCAGTCTTGCCAGGAGAGCATGAGGCGGGAGGGCTTTGACCCTGGCGGCCGCCAGTTCGATTGCCAGCGGTAATCCATCGAGCTGGGCACAAATCTCGACTACGGCGGGCCCGTTCTCTTCAGTAATGCGAAACTCACGCTTCACTGCAGCGGCGCGCTCGATGAACAGAGCAACCGCGGGAAAGCGCGCCAAATCTTTCGCCGAGGGCAAGTGCTTTCGATCTGGCAGAGTCAGGGGCGGAACAGAAAATTCGTGCTCGCCCCGCAGGCGTAATCTTGCTCGGCTTGTCGAGAGGACTTTCAACCTCGGGCAAGCTGCCAGCAGTTCTGAAATCTGCGGCCCGCCAGCGATTACCTGCTCAAAATTATCCAGCAGGAGTAGCATTTGTTTGTCCTGCAAGTAAGCTTTCAGACGGTCCATCAGAGAACTCTCTGCCGATTCTTTTATCTGAAACGTTTGTGAAAGCGTGGATATGACCAACGAGGGATCGCGTATAGCTGCCAACGAAATAAAACAAACACCATCTTCGAATTCTTCAACCAGCTCGGCCACGAGTTGCAGCGAAAGGCGCGTTTTGCCCGTCCCGCCCGGACCAGTCAGGGTCAGCAATCGAATTTCTTTCGCACGCAGCAGCTTTTTTGCCGCGGCCAGCTCCTTTTGTCTCCCAATGAACGACGTTGGCTGCATCGGCAAGCTGTGCGCCGGTCTTTCACGCGTCTGCGGCGGCGCGGGCTCCGTCAATGCTGGCGCTTGTACCGCAGGGCGGGCGGAAAACGCAGTCAGTGCCTCTTCAATTTCCACTCTGACATCTCCGATGTTGCGCAGCCGACAAGTCAGATCTTTCTCAATGCACCGATGGAGTAGATCCCGGATCTTTACGGGGGTTTTCGCCGGCAGTATATTCCAGTCAGGATCCGCTCCAAGGATGGCGGCAAAGGTATCAGAAATAGTTTTTCCACAAAAAACTTTTCGGCCGGTAAGCATCTCGTATAGCACACAGCCGAACGACCAAATGTCGGTCCGCTCATCCACTGGTTGGCCGCGGACCTGCTCGGGGCTCATGTAGGCGGGGGTGCCTACGATAGACACGGTGGTCGTATTTCCGCTTCCCAGGCTTCGACACTCATCAAGCTGTAAAACCCTCGCCACACCAAAATCCAGCACTTTAACTTTTGTGTCGGGAGTGATCTTCAGATTGGCGGGCTTCAAATCGCAGTGAATGATCCCTTTGGCGTGCGCCGCTTGGAGCGCTTCGGCAATCTGTTTGGCCAGGGCCAGTGATTCTCCGATCGCCAGCGGGCCAGCCGATAACCGTGCGTCCAATGTCTGGCCTGGGACCAATTCCAAGATGAGAAAATGCATGCCATCGCTCTCGTCAAGTCCATAGATGGCGGCGATGTTCGGGTGATTCAAGGCCGCAAGAAGCCTTGCCTCCCGCCCGAAACGTCCCTGAAGTTCAGGATCATGAACTAATGCTTTCGGCAGTAGCTTGATTGCGACCTCACGTCTGAGGCGGGTATCCATGGCTCGATAGACCTCGCCCATGCCTCCGGCGCCTAGCGGCGAAAGAATCTCATAAAGGCCGAGGTGGCTGCCCACATTGAAAATCATCACTTTTTAAAATTTGAAAGCCAAAGTAAATTGCCGATAAACTGTCCGCCGGTTCATTATGGCCAGATTGGGATCGTGCTTGGCTTCTTAATTTATCACAGCCCATGAAACATCACAGAAAGTTTCGACAGTAGAACATGCTTGCTTTGACTGGTGGTCTTGTGATTTTTTCTTGTATACGAGAAACACCCGAAAGACGAGGAGGCAATCACTATGAGGGGTAAAGAGCTTTCCAAGACGAAAATCGCTATCGCGGGTTTGACAATGATGGTTCTGGCAATCTGCGCCGGCGTTGGGGCGCCGCTGGAGAGTAACGTCGGCGGCCAGTTTGACATCCTGAAAAAAAAGATAGGGATTCCAAAGAAAGCGGACGAAAAGAAACCGACTGAAAAAAAGACGGAGGAAAAGAAAGCAGAATCCGCAGCTCAAAAGGAAGCTCAAGGAGCAGGCGAAGGCGTAATGACGGTCTGGGTCAAAAAGGAGTACCCGTGGGACAATCCGCTGCAAAGTGAATTCAGCATCAATGGCAAGACCATCAACATTTTTACCTCGGATACCTCAGAACCGATTCAGGAATATCTGAAGCAGGGATGGAATACGGTGACCATCAAAACTACACCTCAAGTGCCGGCGACCAAGAGTAATGGTTTGATCTTCCGCATCGGACCCATGTTCAAAGAAGAGAAAGGCAAAAGCGAACGAAAGGTGATGAAGCCGGTCCTTTGGGAATTTCGTAACGATACGGATTGGCATTTCAAAGATGGGCAGTATTCTCACCCTTTGGGGCCGGACGTCAAAGAGGTTAGCCTTACTTACAGCATCTATTTTGCCGGCATGCAATACGAGAGCACTGAGCTCAAAGCGGGCGACTTCGTTCTCGAAGGCAAAGCTGAATATCCATGGAACTCGCCAGTGACTGCCACAGTTTCTGTCAACGGAACTCAATTGAATACGTTCATACTTGGTATGCGCCAGCTTGTGATCACTTCGCTGCTGAAGCAGGGGAAAAATGAAATAAAGCTGATTTCTACGCGAGTGAAAAATTCCATCAACAACAACGACATTGAGTTCAGTATCGCGGGACCTGCGGAGTGGAACGTACAAAACGCCAACTACACAGTGGCCCCAATTGCGCAGTTCAAGACCATGCAGGGCTGGAACTTCGATCCGAAAACAGGGATGCGCACCAATCCTGTTAACCCGCAATCGGAAACTATCGAGCGGATTATTCCGTTTTTCCTGAAGGAAGGTCCAAAGGCGGCGCAAGCACAGTGATCGGTACAACGAGCATCAAAGAGCGTGGGGAGAATCTCGCTTTTTAGCAAGATTGAAGATAAAACCGATGACCTCCAACCAAAATTGTGCATGCACATTTTAACCACCAAGGACACCAAGGTCACCAAGGCCTGATTTATCAGATACTGGAATTCTGGTTTTGTGTCCTTGGTGTCCTTGGTGGTTAAATTTCTTGTCCAAGAAACAGGATGTGACACATTTGTGTCACGGGGACCCGAAGGGACTGCTCAAATTGCCACCATATGATGTTGCTGATAAAAGAACCTTTTCTCCCCGTGTTCCCAGTGTTCCCCGTGGTTTCATTTACTCCTGACCTTCGACTTTCGACCTTCGACCTTC
>DASYPF010000041.1:0-7194 GCA_036006905.1 Acidobacteriota bacterium | reverse complement strand
GATTTGCGTGCGATTACTCTTCATCTGCTCCTCGTAAGAATCTGGTTGAAAAAACCAAGCTTCACGGTCTGGTAGCGCTCATGCACGTGGGCGTGACCAGTTGTTGCGACAAGTTCGACACTAGAAACCTTACCGTTTTTCATGCCGGCGCCTCCGGTCTCTCTTTCCGCAGAAAGAAAAACATTAACCCCAAGACCAGCAGCATCAACCCGGCTCCGAGTTTCACCATGTTGAGAACCAGAGCGCTATATTTGCCGGTCGATGGATCGTAGTGGTAGCAGAAAAGCAAAATCTGATCCACTGCCGACCCGATGCGGTTGCGTGAAGCTTCCACCAGAGCCAGTCGCAGATCCCTGGGCGCATAGTCAATGCCGTAGAAGTAGCGCGCCACTCTCCCCTGCGGCGTAAGAACCATAATTCCGCTGGCGTGAGCGAATTGTCCTGAAGAGGAATTGAATGCGTATCGGAAGCCTACAGAGTGGGTCAGAGTCTGGATTGAATGCTCGTCGCCGGTGAGAAAATGCCACCCTGAAGCCGCACCCGGCCGTTTGTACCGCCGCAGGTAGCTTTCTTTTTTAGCCGCTGCCGATTCTGGGGTGTCACGCGAATCAAAGCTCACGGTGATCACTTCAAATTGGTTTCCGACATCAAACGATAGAACTCCCAGGCTGCTGGCCAGGCCGTTCAAGACCTGCGAGCAGAGCATGGGGCACTGGTAGTAAACCAGCGAAAGGATCACCGGCTTGGTGCCGAAATATTTTCCCAGACGCACCGCCTGGCCGTGTTCGTCGCGAAATACCAGGTCGAACGGAACCTGGCTGTCCAGCTTCTGGTCGATACCGATGCCCCGCAGGGCAGGCGGCAACTGATTGGCCGCAGGGCCGGTCTGCGGAGCAGGCATTTGAGCAAATGCGCGGGTAGTCATCACGAGGAAGACTGCAACAAGTCGAAAGTCGAAGGTCGAAAGTCGAAAGTTGGAGGTCGAAAGTCGAAGGTCGAAGGTCGAAAGTCGAAAGCTGAAGGTCGAAGGTCGAAGGTCGAAGGTGGAAAGTCGAAGGTCGAAGGTCGAAGGTCGAAGGTCGGGCATACAACTTCGAATGAGGAAACACGAACTGCGAATGGCCATCTTCCACTTTCTCAGCACAGTGTCGTCCTATACATGGGCCCGAGTTTTTATTCCAGTCGGCAATTTGCCGCTCAACGTCTCTATCGGACTTTCGACATTCGACCTTCGACTTTCGACTAAGGCGCTGCCTCCTGCCTACTGTCTCACCGGCAGTCCCTTTTGCAGCAGCCGCTTTTTTGCTTCTTCAATCGGAATCCGTACCACACTGCCCTTTTGATCGACCCAGCCATAGCCGTTGAGTAGCTGATCTTCATGCAGGCGAAATTTCTCCATCTCGGTGATCGGAGATTCTTCATGGCCGGGCGCGCCCTGAAGGCGCGGTTCTGGCGGCAATTGCCGGCGCTCACGCGCCAGCGGCGAAGATAGCGGCTCCGATCGCACCTGTCGCTCTTCAAAGTAGTGGAACAAACCCCACAGGAGAATGTGGATCAGCACGGCAGCCATTACCAGGATGATGGCGAAGCGAGCAATAACGCGGACATCCATATCGCTGCGCTCATGCGCCACATCCGGATTCCTTATCTGCGAGAAATCTGGCATCAATTTCCGATCTTCTTTACTAGTCATGGAATTAAGAATTAAGAATTAGGAATTAAGAATTAAGAATCCAATGCCGCTTTTCGCTAATCGTTATTCGTCATTCGTCATTCGTCACTCGTCACTCGTCATTCGTCATTCGTCACTCGTCATTCGTCACTCGTCATTCGTCATTCGTCATTCGTCATTCGTACTTCGTACTTCTTCATTCTTAATTCTTAATTCTTCTCAAACACGCTCTCCAGATCCGGATCATGCAGTGGCAGTAGCGGTCTGGCCTTCAATTGCCGCGCAAAAAAGGCCAGCCAGATTCCGCCCAAGCCCAATGGAATAGCAAAATCCAACCAATGAATGCGGAATTGTCCTGCATGAAATTCCGGAGCTGTCAGCCAGAAAAGGTCAACAAATCGCATCACGATTATCAGGGAAGCGACTGCACCCAAGGACCGCAGGTTTCGCTTTAAATCCCGCGAAAGCAGCAACACGAAAGGAAGCGCGAAATGGAAAACAATAAGCGCGATTCCCACCCACTGCCAGCCGCCCTGCCAGCGATGCAGGTACCAAGGGATCTCCTCGGGTAAATTCGCTTCCCAAATGATCAGGAGCTGCGAAAAAGCGAAGTAGGCCCACAACATGGTGAACATGAGCAGAAGCTTGCCCAAATCCTGAAAGTGGCGCGGCCGAAAAACGCGGGACATGGGTTCCCGGCCGGCCAGCAGGATCGCCGCGGCGATGATGAAAGACATCGCCGACAATCCCTGCCCCCCCATGAGCAAGAGACCGAAAATGGTTGAAAACCACTTCGGTTCGATCGACATGACCCAGTCGATCGAGGCAAAGGTTACTGTCAGGACGTACAGCACCAGCCCCGGCCCGCTGATAGCCTGCAGCCGCTGCGCGGCGCGGGGATTCGCCTCCTGGTCTTGTTCTCGCGACCACTTGTTTAAGAAATATGCCAGCAGCAGCCAGATGCTAAAGTACAGCAAGACCCGTACCAGAAAGAATGGCACGTTCAGATAGGCCTGCTTGTGCCGTAACACTTCGCTCTGCTCGACAATCTCCGGATGCGTCCACACGTAGAGGTGGCGCCTTCCCAGAATTACCGGCACAAACAGCAACGCCAGCAGCGGCAGCGTGCGGGTTGCAGACTCCAGCAGCCGGCGGATAACAATGCCCCAGGCGCCCCCTGAAAGGTACTGCAGCATCACCAGACCCAGGCAGCCAAGGGCAACACCGATATAGAAAAGGTAACCCATCAGGTAGGAACGGTAAAACTGCTGCGGGCTAAAGAACGCGCCGATAATGCAAAGGGCCGCTCCCGCCAGCCCGACAATCAAGGACCGCTGCTGAATGCGTTCCACAATTGGAGGAGTGCTGTATGCAGCCTGAGTCATTTCTGGACTCCGCTTTCCAGTTTCCTTCGCTCTGCAGGGGCCAGCTCGTCCACTTTGATGCTCTGGCTCAACTGAAGCGCGCGTAGATACGCGATCACTGCCCAGCGATCAGGCGGTGAAATCTGTGTGGCATAATCGGGCATGGCGCCGAAACCATTACTGATGACATCGAAGAAATAACCGACAGGCGCAGCGCGCAGCCGATCGATGTGAAACGAGGGCGGCTGGCGGTAACCTCGCTTGACAATCATTCCCTCGCCGCCACCGACGCGTCCATGGCAAGGCGAGCAATAAATATTGAAGCGTTCTTGTCCACGGTCGAGCAGGTCGAGTGTGATCGGAAACGGAAAAACATTCGCGTATTCCGGTCCAATTCGCCCGCCAGGCTTTGGGGCGGCTGGCATCGGGGGGTTCACCCGGGGGGGAAGCGAGGTGCCTGCGGTGATGGCTTGAGGAGCCGGCGTAGACGTGGCTCGCACTTTCCCTGTGTAAAGCAGCATATCGTCTCTGAGATTTCCGCGCGCTACGGTTCCCTCCACCAGCGGGCGGGCCGACTGGCCGTCATCGAAGAAGGGGCTGGGCCGAAGCGGCTTGTACTTAGGCTGATTGGCCATCTGTTGGCTGCAGGCAGACAGCAGGCAGAACACGATTGGGAGTAACCAAAGCAGGAATACTCCTCGGCTCAGTTTTCGGCACAGCAAGTTGGCGGTAAGTTTTTTTTCTGTCAGTCGACGAAGCACTTGTATGTCACTGTGCCAATCGCCTTGTAACGGCGAACAGCACGCCTCCGCTGGGCTTGGAACGTGAGAAAAAATTAACTCCAGCTGTAGGGGCGACCCTGCGTGGTCGCCCGTTTATCCATTGATGGCGCACGCATTCGGGCGGCCACACAGGGCCGCCCCTACGATCAAATGAAATTTCTTCTCACGGCCTTGTCCCAGCGGAGCGGAAGATTCTACATTACGTTTGGTCCCTTCAATTCTCAACATCGGCGACCTCCCGCGGCTGCAGAGATTTCAGGAAACGCCGCGTGTCTTCCACGTCGAACTTCGGATCGGAGGCTTCGATCACTAAAAAGAAGCGGTCCTTAGACGCCAGCGCGAAACGGGGAACATTGAACACCGGATGATGCGGCATGGGAAGCCCGTTGAGCGCCAGCATCCCCAGTACTGCCGACAAAGCGGCGGCCAAAACCGTCATCTCAAACGTGATCACGATAAAGGAAGGCCAGCTATTGAGAGGGCGTCCGCCGATGTTGAGCGGGTAATCGATCACCGCGATGTAATACTGCATGAAGAAACCGCCGAGACATCCAACGATGCCTCCGATCAGGGCGATCAACGGGACTTGGGTGCGGCGAAAACCCAAGGCGGCGGCCAGACCTTCCACCGGAAAAGGTGTATAGCCATCCATCCTGCGGTAACCCGCATCGCGCGCACGGCTCGCGGCTGCGACAAGATCCTCGGGGCGTTCAAATTCCGCCATCAGCCCATAGAGAAAAGGTTGCTTCGCAAACATCATCGTAATTACGAGAGGGACACTAGCCCGGATTATTCACGAATTAAAAGAGCTAGCCACAGATTACACCGATTGCACGGATAAGATCGGGGCCGGGGGATGGGCATCAACTTGGGGCGTGACGTACCAAGCGGTTCGTCGCGCCCATCCCCCGACTCCGATCTTATCCGTGCAATCGGTGTAATCTGTGGCCGGTTCATTCAGTTCATGCATAATCCGGGCTAAGTTCCCTCTGTCTCCTGCTTTCCTTCCGTCTCGGTCAACAGCGCTCTCACTTCGGCGATGGAAATCATCGGAAGGAATCGGATGAATAGAAACAGCAGCGTCAGGAACAGACCGATTGTTCCTGTAAAAGTGGTCCAGTCCCAAATGGTGGGCTTATACATGCCCCAGGACGACGGCAAGAAGTCCCGATGCAGGCTGGTAACGACAATGACAAAGCGCTCGAGCCACATCCCGACAAGCACCACCAGCGAGATCAAAAAAACGCCGGACACGCTGTTTCTCACCCTTCGCGACCAAAGCGTCTGTGGAATAACGATATTGCAGGCAATCAACGCCCAATAGAAGACCCCGTATGGGCCGCTCAGACGATTTCGTGTGATTGACCAGTCATAGATGTTACCGCTGTACCACGACATGAAAATTTCCATCATGTAGCCATACGCGACGATCAGTCCGGTCGCCAGCATCACCTTGGCCATGTTTCGGATATGCTGCATGGTGATAAAACCTTCCAAGCCATAGAACTTTCTCAGCGGAATGGCCAGGACCAGCACCATGGCGAACCCCGAGTAGATCGCGCCGGCTACAAAATAAGGAGGGAAAATCGTGGTGTGCCACCCCGGCAGAATAGAAACAGCGAAGTCAAAGCTGACCACCGTGTGCACGGAAATGACCAGCGGAGTGGCCAGTCCCGCCAGCATCAGGTACGCCGTCTCGTAGCGCTGCCAGTGGCGCGCAGATCCGCGCCAGCCCATCGCCAGAATGCCGTAAATGATTTGTCCGGCGCGGCCGGTCGCGCGGTCGCGCAACGTTGCCAGATCCGGTATCAATCCCACAAACCAGAACAGCAGGGACACCGTAAAGTAGGTAGAGACAGCAAAAACGTCCCACACCAGCGGGCTGCGAAACTGTGGCTGCACGCCCATTGTGTTGGGATAGGGAAAAAGCCAGTAAAAAAAGCCGGGACGCCCCAAATGCAGCAGAGGAAACAACGCTGCGCAGGCGACGGCAAACAATGTCATCGCTTCGGCGAAGCGATTGATCGACGTGCGCCATTGCTGGTGCAACAATAGCAGGATCGCTGATATCAACGTACCGGCGTGACCGATGCCGATCCACCAGACAAAGTTGATAATGGCGAAACCCCACGCGACGGGAATGTTGATGCCCCAAATCCCGACGCCGCCGAAAAACAGATAACCCGTACTAAACAGCAACAACATCACCAGCAGAAACGACAGCGAAAACCCCACCAGCCAGCCTAACGGCGTTCCACGTCTCAGCACGATGGCGCTGATTTTGTCGGTGACCGACGCAAACGTATAACCAGGCTCAATCACCGGTGCTGTGGTCCGGTTGATGCTGGCTCCGTCATGTGAAGATTCCGGCATAATGGCTAGGTCTTCTTCAGCTCCGGATTCGGATTGCGCACTTCAGCCAGATACGTCGTACGCGGCCGAGTGTTTAATTCCGCAAGCAGTCCATAGTTGCGCGGTTCCGCTTTCAAGTTGGAAACGCGGCTATTGGGATCGTTGATGTTTCCAAATACGATTGCTTGCGCAGGACACACAGCCTGGCAGGCGGTGACAATCTCACCGTCGCGAACCTGGCGGTCCTCGCGTTCAGCATTGATCTTGGCTCGGTTGATTCGTTGCACGCAGTAGGTGCACTTTTCCATCACGCCCCGGCTGCGGACTGTCACATCCGGGTTGCGCAAGAACTTCAAGCTGGGCGTTTCCCAATCGGAGTATTGCAGGAAATTGAAACGCCGCACTTTGTAGGGACAGTTGTTGGAACAGTATCGGGTGCCGACGCAGCGGTTGTAGACCATGGTGTTCAGGCCTTCGGCGCTGTGTGTGGTCGCTTGCACCGGACATACCACCTCGCAGGGCGCGTTTTCGCAGTGTTGGCAAAGCACCGGCTGGAAGTGAGCTTCCGGATTGTGGAGATCTCCTTTGTAATAGCGATCGATGCGCAGCCAGTGCATTTCCCGACCGTGCGTCACTTCTTCCTTTCCGACAATCGGAATATTGTTCTCCGATTGGCAGGCGACTACACACGCGTTGCATCCCACGCAAGCGTTCAAATCGATTGCCATTCCCCAGGCGTAATCCTTGTACTCGTAACCGGGATACAGCGAGGGCGTCTTGAGCGGGTCGGGGAATTCCCCTTTTGCGAAGTTCGGATTATTTTGATATTCCTCGAGCGTTGCCGAGCGAAGTAGTTCCCGGCCTTCAAGGTTGTGATGGAACTGCGTGCATGCCAGGGGATAACGCGCTCCGGTTTTGCGCAGTTCCACGCCGGAATCTGACCAAAATCCGACCGACGCGCGTATGGAGTACGCGTTGAAGCCGGCGCCGGTGCCGACTCTTCCCGCGCGGCGGCGGCCGTAAC
>DASYPF010000040.1:0-7007 GCA_036006905.1 Acidobacteriota bacterium | reverse complement strand
TCCCGCTCTCCCACTCTCCCACTCTCCCACTCTCCCACCCGCTCTCATTTGCGGCTAACTACGGTTTCGCAAACGCTGCCGCCTCCACACCAGTATTGAACTTCACGTCCTGGACAATCGTTTCTGAAAACTTCTGTCCGTTTCTGAGCGTCACAATTTTCGTCGGGACTTTGAAACCGGAAAATTCTTTATAATCGCTCCAGAGCGTGACGATATCGGAAGCTCCCTGAGGCGTGACCGCCCGCAGCGACGCCTTAGCAATCAAGTGCGTTTCCGGATCGAAAAGCAACTGGATGGTCATCTCTCCCCTTTTCCAAGCTCCCGCGTCCATCTTCTTGCCATCCAGTTCCACTGGATCGAGCGCCTGCACTTCAGCCCGTCCTGCCAATGCTTCACGCAACAGACCAATCCCCGCCTGTAACAGCAGGGACCGCGCCATTTCTGAATGTCTCTCGGGTGGCATTTCCATGGTTTGCGTTCCCTGCCCCATCCAGCCGCTTTTGCCGTCAAAGGCCTGCACGACTTCACCAAAAGGGAGTGAAATGCTTAATTTGATTTTGTCCGGATAAAGGACAGTGGAGGTGGCCTCGGCTTTCATCTCGCCCTGGGGAGTTGAAAGATTCACGGACGCCTTCGTAATGCTGTCTTTAATTCCATTTAATGCCTGGGCGCCGCCTATAGCCTGAACCGCTGCTTGAATCAGCTCTTTGCCGCGCGCCAGTGATTCAGCCGTCGTAGCGGAAGCCGTTTCCTTGGGGCGTTCCATTTCTGGCCGGGTCAAATCCAAATCCGAGAAAACAATCTTCCGCGTCGGGCCGAGTGATTCCAGATCCTTGGCAAAATCCTTGGAGTTTCCCACCGCGATTATGGCGACTTTGTCCGGATCAAGGTGGCGGCTGACCGCCGCGGCTATCTGCTCGGCCGTGACCGCCTGGATGTTGTCTCGATATTTGTCCCAGTAGTCGGGAGGCAGACTGTTGACGGCGGCAGTCAGGACCCGGGACGCTACCTGTCCCGGCGTTTCCGTCCGGAGGGCAAAAGAACCGATCAGGTAGGCTTTGGCCTCTTTGATCTCCGGCTCCGTCGCCGGATTCTGGCGAAACTCTTTCAGCAGATCCAATAACATACGAATGGCTTTTGCAGTTTCGGGGGTGCGGGTGGAAGTGCTGACTCGGAACATTCCCGCTTCGCGCTCAGTATCAAAGTTGCTCCCTACTCCGTAGGTTAATCCTTCCTGCGCGCGCAGCTTCATGTTCAGGCGGCTGTTGAAGCTGCCGCCCAAAATCTGGTTCGCGATCAACAGCGGGAAATAAGCCGGATCATTGCGGCGGATCCCAAGCTCGCCAACCACAATCTGCGTCTGCACCGCGTCCGTCTTGTCAATCACAAACACCTTGCGCGCCGCCGTTGGAGGCGTAGCAACGCCGGCTCGTTGGGAAGAAGGTGTGGACCACTTGCCGAAATATTTTTCCGCGCGGGCGAAAGCTTCTTCCGGTTTAATGTCGCCGGAAACGGCCAGGAACGCTCCGGCGGGTGAATAATGATCGCGGTGAAATGCGACGATGTCTTCCCGCTTGATCGAGGCCAGACTTTGAGGCGTCCCTTCAACTGGGAAACCGTAGGGATGCTCGCCGAAAATTACGCGCGCCGCCGTCACCGGAGCCAGATACTCCGGATCGGAGTACTGAATCTGCAATCCGGAGAGTGTCTGCCGCATTTGCCGATCCAATTCTTCCTGCTTGAAAGCCGGATTGAGCACAATGTCGCCGAGCAGCTCCATCCCGAGCTCCTCGTACGGCTTCATAACGGTCGCTGAAACCTGCGCAGTATCATCGTCGGCGCCGGTGCTCAAACTTCCTCCCACGCTGTCAATCGCCTCAGCAATATCTTGCGACGACCGGGCACTCGTCCCCTCGCGGAGCAGACGTGCGGTCATCGAAGCCAGTCCTGCCTTGCTCACGGGATGAGCGATGCCTCCCGCATTGATCACCAGTTCATAGGAAACCAACGGCTGGCGATGGTCTTCGATCGCAAATACGGTTAAGCCGTTGGACAATTTTCGAGTCTGATACTTGGGGAAATTGAAGGGCCGGACGGATTCAGGCGGAGGCGGCTTCTGCTTTGCGGCCTGCGCAGGCTTGTCTTTCGACTCTTTGGTCGCCTGAGCCCAGACACTGGGGACAAGCGCTGCGATTAGGCAAAGCAGCAATAGTTTAGTAAAAGTGCCTTTGATTTTGTTATTCATGGCAAACTCCGTTCTAATAATAGGAAACATCCGAGCCGCGCGCGTAAGCAAGCGGACACTCCATGTCACACACTGTCCAACCCGAGCTAGCGCTCTCGCCTATGATCTTCTGGGGTACGGCACGCGCCACATCGAGGGTCCGCTTGCTTACGCGCGCGGCTCAGCCGGTCCAACGGACAAATTCATTTCGCCGCCGCCGGGCTTACCCACATGCGTGTTTCATTGCTTTCCGTCAGGTATTTCTGAGCTACGCGCTGCACGTCGGCGGCGGTCACTTTCTGGTAGTGGGCCAGTTCCGTGTTGTAGAGCTCGGGGTTTCCATGCAACACTGCCGCTTTGCCCAGCGCATCCGCTTTCGACTGCGCTGACTGTCGTCCGATGACATACTGCGCGATGACTTGGTTTTTCGCTTTAGTCAATTCTTGATCTGAAACGGGCGTCTTTTTGATGCTCTCCAGAACATCATGCAGGCTGGCGGAAACCTGTTTGACGTCCTTCCCCTGATTGACGATGCCAAAGGCAAAAAAGACCGAGGGCCCTTCCAGAAAGAAAGCATTACCGGAAGCTTCCACGGCCACCTGCTCGTCGTAAACCAGACGCCGATAGAGGCGGGAACTCTGCCCTGAAGAGAGGATCTCGGAGGCGATTTCCAGGGCGTAGCTGTCAGGAGATCCAGCCGGCGGCAAGTGATATGCGCTGGCCATGGCCGGCAGCGGCACGTTGCTGTACGATTTGCGGATTTCGGCCAGCCCAGTCTGCTGCGGCTCGGTGACCGTCACGCGGGGCACGGGCTTCTTGCTGTGAGGGATCCGACCGAAATGCCGTTTTGCAAAAGCCAGCGCCTGAGACGGCTCGAAATCGCCCACCAGCACCAGCGTCGCATTATTGGGCACGTAGAAAGTGTTAAAGAATTCCTGCACATCGGCCGTGGTCGCCTTGTTGAGGTCCTCCATGCTTCCGATGGGCAGATGTTTATAAGGATAGATTTTGTACGTGGCATTCAGGACATCTTCGGCCAGCAGCCCGTACGGAGAATTTTCATATCTCAATCGGCGTTCCTCTTTGACCACTTCGCGCTCTTTGGTGAAATTTTCCTGGCTGATGTTCAGCGATTCCATTCGATCCGCTTCCAACCAGGTCATTCGTTCCAGGTAATTGGATGGAAAAGTTTCCCAATACACTGTCTGATCAAAGGATGTGTAGGCGTTGACCTCGCCGCCTGCTTCACGCACATAACGCATGTGCTCTTCCGGCCCGACGTTCTTGGACCCACGAAACATGAGATGCTCAAACAGGTGAGCGAAACCGGTGCGGCCAAGGCGCTCGTCTTTGGATCCGACGTGATACCACACCTGGAGATTGATCACCGGCCGTGAATGGTCTTCAGCCATGACCACCTTCATCCCGTTGTTCAGAGTTTGGCTCTCTATTTTCAGCGGCGGCGGTTTTACGTCCGCGATTGCCGCAAAAAGAACGGGGATGCAGGCCAGAAGGACGGCTGCAAAACAAAGGACGCGTTCATACGAATTCATGGAGATCTCCTGGTTTGAAGAGCTATCAGGCTTCAGCCATCAGCTATCAGTATCCAGCTATCAGTTATCAGTTATCAGTTATCAGTTATCAGTTATCAGCTGTCAGTTATCAGCTATCAGCTGTCAGCTTCGAGCGAAATACACTAACTTCAGCCATCAGCTGTCAGCTATCAGTATTCAGCTATCAGTTATCAGCCTTGGAGAGGCCCCCAGGGCGGCAAGTGGTAGGCCCGCCCGTCACCCGGATTATTCATAAATTTTCGCTGAAAAGCTCAACGCAGATTTGTGAATAATCCAGGCTACGGTCGGGCCTACCCAATGACGGCCCTTCGGGCCTCCGACCCACACCTTATTTTGGAAAACCATAAGCGCTTCGCTCAAAGCTGCAAGGCTGACCACTGACAGCTGATAACTGACAGCTGATAGCTGATAGCTAGCTGGCGACAGCTAAGACTTCAGCGGATGATCCAGAATCGACTCCGGCTTTGGATCCCAGTACAGTTTCTTTCCTTCCCGATAAGCCCGCGCCGCCATGATCACCGCCACCGAATGGGCAAATCCATGATGCACGGTGGCATTGGGCTGCTTGCGGCTGCGCAAACAATCCAGCCAGTTGGTCATGTGCGATAGATCGTTGTCGCTGATGAAGGTTGGGGCAATCGATTCATCCCCAGGGAGGGTGATGTATCTTTCGGCGCGCTTGACGTTGGGATCGTTCTCATGAGTTCCCTTCTCTTCCACCCATTTCCATCGCGGGCTCCCTTCACCTCCGATATTGATCAATGTCGCTTTCTTTCCCATGATGCGAGTGAAACTGTCGCTGTCATTTCCGAAACTTGTGGAATAACTCACTAGAAATCCCTTCGGGTACTCCAGCAATGCATGGAAGGTGTCAGGATTTTCACGCCCGTCTTGCCAGGCGAAGATTCCACCATGAGCTACCACGGATTTCGGGAAGTGATCGTCGAAGAAATAATGAATCAGGTCGATGCCATGACTCATCCACTGGTCGGCAATGCCGCTGGAGAAATCCTTGTAAAGCCGGAATTCGAAATACTTTCTTGGATCAAAAGGCTGATAGGGTTTGTTGAGCAGCCAGCGGTGCCAGTCTGTGTCTTGTTCCCGGATTTGATTGACTTCTGGGCGGCCGCGCCAGCGCGGGCCATGGTAATTCCAGACAATCTCCACTTTGCTCACTTCGCCGAGCGCGCCGGTGCGGATAAAGTCGCGCGCCGCGATCGGGTATGGCTCGCTGCGATGTTGCGTTCCGATCTGAACAACAAGATTTCTTTTAAGCACCGTGTCGCGAGCGGCCTTGGCCTCTTCCAGGTTATTCGCCATCGGTTTCTCGCAGTAGGCGTCCTTGCCCGCTTCTGCGACGATTTTCAAATGCGGCGCGTGCTGAAAGTCAGCCGTCGAGATCAATACAGCGTCCACGTCCTTAAGCGACAGCAGTTCCTCCATGTACTGAAATGATCGGGGGGGGCGCCCGTAATCCTGTTTCGCTTTTTCCGCTGCCAGTTCGCGATTTACCTTCCACAGGTCACAGACGGCAGTCATTTCCACGTTCTTTTGGTTTTTCAAGTGGGCCAAGATCCAGGCCAGATTTCGGCCGCGCTGTCCTACTCCAATATGCCCCAGTGAAATTCGATCGTTAGCTCGCAGGATTTTTCGATACGAAAATGCGCTGCTGCCGAGCGCGCCCGCGCCTGCCACTGCCTGGCCTAAAAATGATCTGCGATTCATTCTTTTTTTCATAAAGCTCTCCTATAAAAAAATTAAAACCTCAGCTTCATGGCCACCTGAATGTGGCGCGGGAAGTTGATCTGGTTGAGCGTTACCTTGCCGAAGTTTCCCGAATTGATATCGGTATTGGGGCCGGGAAAGATAGGCGTGTTGGTCACGTTGAACGATTCGACCCGAAATTGACCGGACCACTGCTCGTTAAACCGCATGTTCTTGAATAGTGAAAGATTGATCTGCGGCGCATAGTGGTTGCGGATGTTGGGAAAGCGCAGCGGCGTGCGGCGCAATGTAAAACTGGGACGGTTGTAGAAGGGAACCTGCGCGTCAAGAGCTGCCTGTAGATTGGATGCCTTGCGATTGTCAAACCAGCGGTCAAAAGTCTGCTGCCCGTTGGGAAGTGTCGGATTAATACCGGTCAGTTCCGCTCCGCCCGGATAAGACGTCGGCACCCCCGACTGGAAATTACCGATCCAGTTAAACTGCCACCCTCCCAGCAGCGCGTCGACCCATGCGCGAGTCTCAGCCAGCAACCAACGGCGACGTCCTACCGGAAGATCCCACAAGCCACTAAGTGCCAGCCGGTGGGTTCGGTCAAAACTGACCAGCTCGCGCGGTAGATCGTCGTCCTGCGCGTTCAAGTAGGACGCCTGCTCCATGTTTCTTGAATAGGTGTACGACGAGATAAACGTCAGTCCGTGGGAAAAACGCTTTTCGAGCTTGCCCTGAAGCGAGTTATACCAACTATGTCCGACACTGTAGGCGTTCATCGTAATCCCCTGAAACTGCGGATAGGGGCGCATCAGTTGGCTCTGGGCTACGGTGGTCGTACGACCCAGCGGCGCCTCCAGCGGCAGCACTCCAAAGAAGGGATTGCGTATCTGCTTGTTTAACACCGTGCCGCCAAGCTTTAACTGATCGGCTGAGATTTCATTGATGCTTTTACCTACTGCAAGCTTGTAGGTGCGGCTCCCCACGTAGGAAACATCCAACAGTATGCGCGAAGGAAGCTCTCTTTGAACCCCAAGTGAAACCTGATGCGTCTTGGGAAGTCTGCGATTGGGATCGTCAAAACTAAATCCGAAACCGGCCAACGACAGCAATGCATCCCTGCTGCCCGAAGGCGCGAGCAATCCCCGCGGATAAGGATTCTCGAGTGTGTTGTACTCCAGGGCTGGCTTTACGCTGTCGATCGACCCAATGAAAGGTGTCGAGCGGCTAAAACCGGCTTGCGTGTCCAATTGCGAACTTCCCTGCACATACAGGCCGTAGCCGCCGCGCAGTACCGTCTTGTTGAAAAGTCTCCAGGCAAATCCCAAGCGCGGCTGCCAAGTCTGGCGGTCTGGATTGTAACCGCCGCGCGGTTGGCCATTGACACCAGCAAACAGCAATCCCCCGCGAAGATCCAGTGCAAAGCCGGAGTCAATTTGATCCTGCAACGGATTTTTAGCCGCAAAATCAAAACCACGATTGATGCGGTTGTACTT
>DASYPF010000039.1:0-18000 GCA_036006905.1 Acidobacteriota bacterium | reverse complement strand
CCCGCCGTACTCCGGTTACCGGGAAGTAGAATCGAGGGAAGCGGAACCTAGGAGATCCGCTGCTGCCAAGCCTCCCGTGACGGTGCACACGATTCCCCCGCGTGATATCTCCGCTCCCCAAGCCGTGACCGAAGAGACTGTTCAGCTTTCTCGAGGGATGACTGAAGACCAGGTTAAGTCATTGCTGGGACAGCCGATGATCCAGGTCGTCTTAGGCGACGCCCGCTCCTACGTCTATGACCGGTTTGTAGTTGAATTTGAAAAAGGCCGCGTGAAGAACGTCGTTTTCAAATAAGCCGGTCATCGGTCATCAGTCATCGGTCATCAGTCATCGGTCATCGGTCATCAGTCACGGGTCATCAGTCAGCGGTCATCAGTCATCAGTCATCAGTCATCGGTCATCAGTCATCGGTCATCAGTCATCGGTCATCAGTCATCGGTCATCAGTCATCGGTCATCAGTCATCAGTCATCGGTCATCAGTCATCGGTCATTTATCGGTGATCAGCCATCAGTATCAGTCATCGGTACTGGCTCATAAATCTGGACCGATGACCGATGACCGGTGACCGATGACTGATGAGAGATGACTGATGACCGATGACCGGTGACCGATAGTGATCCCTTAGAAAAATGAAAATATTGGTAGCACTCCTGGCCTGCGCCCTCCTCCTGATTACTCTGTGGGATGCATTCGAGTCGGTCATCCTTCCGCGGCGAGTCTCCAGACGATTCCGGCTGACGCGCGTGTTTTATCGATATACGTGGAGGAGTTGGTCCGCTGTGGCCAGACAGATGCGTCCAGGCAAAAGACGCCAAACCTACTTGGGCTTCTACGGGCCACTGTCGCTGTTGCTGCTCCTGGCAGTCTGGGCGTTCGCATTGATCGTGGGTTTTGCCGGGCTTCAGTGGGCCGCAGGCTCGCCGTTGAGCACAGGAAATGGAACAGCCACGTTTCGAACCGATCTTTACATGAGCGGTACGAATTTCTTTACGCTCGGCCTGGGGGATGTCACGCCACGCACGCCGCTGGCGCGTCTTCTGACGGTAGCGGAAGCCGGCATGGGTTTTGGCTTCCTCGCCATGGTGATCGGTTATTTCCCGATGCTCTATCAGGCGTTTTCCCGGCGTGAAGTTAACATCTCACTGCTGGACGCACGCGCCGGATCACCTCCGAGCGCAGTCGAGCTGCTGCGCCGCTACGGCCATAAGCAAAGCCTGGACGCGCTCACTCAACTGCTACGCGACTGGGAATTTTGGTCCGCGGAGTTACTCGAGAGCCATCTTTCCTATCCAGTGCTGGCATATTTCCGCTCGCAGCATAACAATCAATCGTGGCTGGCTGCGCTCACAACCATTCTTGACGCCTGCGCCATGATGATCGTGGCAACCGAGGGGGCTCCTGCCTGGCAGGCGCGCCTCACTTTTGCCATGGCCCGTCACGCGGTTGTTGATCTCGCCCAGGTGTACGATGCTCCACCTCGGCCGCCGGATCCAGATCGCCTTCCACAGGGGGAGTTGTCCCGGTTGCGGAGCACGCTGGCGCAAACGGGCCTGCCGTTCTGCGATGTGGAAGCTTCTGACAAAAAACTGGCAGCGCTGCGGCGGAATTACGAACCCTACGTCAACTCCCTGGCCGGGCACTTTATGGTGACGCTCCCCTCGTGGTGCCGCGCCGCCAAGGCGCTCGATAACTGGCAGACCACCGCCTGGGAGCGCACTCCGGCAACGTTTGACCTCTCAGAGTCAGCCGAGGAGCAGAATGAGGAACATTCCTGGTAGTCCGAACCATGTAAGCCGTGTTGACCAAACGTAAATCTCTGTGCATCCTCTGTGATCTCCGTGACTCCGTGGTCAATAGCTCGGCGGTAAATCACCACAGAGAACACGGAGCTTTCACAGAGAAAACGATTTGGGCAACACACCCTGTAGAGTAGCGGAGAAGTCACTTTAATCCCGCATCTTGATGCGGCTGATCTCTATCGTCATGTCTATCAAAGGTTGACAGATCAATTGTCGGGTTGTACCTTATACACATGAAACGTACAAATCTTGTGCTTGATGAGGATCTCCTGGAAGAGGCGATGCGTTTAAGCGGCGAGCGGACCTATTCGCGAACGGTGGAGCGGGCTCTATCAGACTACGTGCGGCGTATTAAAGCTCGCCAGATCTTGCAACTGGCGGGCTCTGGACTGTGGGAAGGAGATTTGGCCGAAATGCGCGAAGATCGGCGTGCAATGCGACTTGGCCGGGCAGCCCGCCGTGGTAATCGTTGACACCTCGGTGTGGATCGAGGTCTTCCGCAGGCCTCCACATTTCAACCTGGAGTCGGCCGTCGATCTCGATGAGGTTGTAACCTGCCTTCCCATCATCCAGGAAGTGCTCCAGGGATTTCGAGACGAAAGGGCTTTCCGCGTCGCGCGAGAATCCATGTACGCGCTGCCCCTGGTGGAATCGCCTCTCGGTCTGGAAGTTTACGAGGAGGCGGTGCACCTCTTCAGGTTAGCGCGTCGCTCGGGGTTGACAGTGCGATCGAGCGTCGACTGCCTGATAGCAGCCTGCGCTGTTCGTAACGGCTTAGGCATTTTGCACCACGATCGTGATTTTGACCAGCTCGCCGCAATTTCTCCCCTGGATGCCCGCGCGATCCGTCTTTAACGGAACAAATGTGGAACAAATCGGCTCAGGTTGTCGGTGACCAGTTTATCCGACTCTCGGATCCCGACGCCGCCTGCCTCTCCACCGATGACCCAGCTTCCAAGGACAGGATAAAAGCCGCTGAAATCCGAGACCGAAGCTCGCGCCTGAAAGATGAATCCTTCTTCTCCGTAATCTCCGCCGGTTTCGACAGTACCCGAAGTGGTCTTTACAGTCACATTGGCGCCCTCGCGCGACAGCAGGGGCTTCTTCACGTACTCGCTCATCTTCCCCGGATCGCCGAAGCGCGCTTCGAGGAGATTGGGGTGGTTGGGATTTAATTCCCAAAGGATCGGCAGAATTCCCTTATTGGAGAGAACCATCTTCCACACTGGTTCGATCCACTGCGTTTCGTTGCGCGTGGACTGAACGTGCGCGCCAAATTCCTCATGGATCATCCACTCCCACGGATAAAGCTTGAAGATGCTGCGCATCGGTTTCTCTTCCAGGTCGACAAAGCAATCTCGATCATTGTCCCAGCCGATCTCATCCATAAGAAGCGCCGCCGTTTGGACTCCTGCTTGTTCGGCGGTGTCTCTCAAGTACGTGACCGTGATCATGTCTTCGGTATCGTCCATGTGGCCAAAGTACAGCGGAGTGCCCTTTAGATAAGGGCGTAAATCTTTCCAGGTTGAAAGCAGATGTTCGTGGATGGAATTGAATTGATCTTCCTTGGGAAACAACTCCTGGAGCCAATACCACTGCACGACGCTCGCTTCCAGCAAAGCGGTTGGCGTGTCGGCATTGTACTCGAGCATCTTGGGCGGGGACTTGCCGTCGTAGGCGAGATCGAACCGCCCGTAGAGCGAGGGAGGTTCCTCTTCCCATGCCTGCTTGACATAGGGAATGACTACTTCAGGAATGCGCAGTTCAGCGAAACGATTTCGATCGATGACGTGCTGAACAGCATCCAGACAACGGGCGTGCAGGTCGTTGGTGGCCTTCTCGAGCTCATCCACTTCACGCGCAGTCAGCTCGTAATAAGCCGATTCATCCCAGTAAGGGCGCTCCTGAGTGTGAAACAGAAGGCCGAGTTCCTCTACCTTCTGCTGCCAATCTTTGCGGGGCGCAACGGTTCTTCTTTCCATAAATACACTAGCGGACGCGCGACTTGCCACCTGCGACTTAAGACCGTGGCGCCCTAACTACCGGCACTGCCTCTCCCCGTACTGCCAAAACCGCCGCGTGTCACTCCGTGCGAACTGGTCGGGCTCGAGGGACGCGAGGAAGAAGGCGCGATAATCGGGCCGACGCTCCTCCCCAGCCGGCCCGTGCTGCTCGGAAAGTACCAGTGATAGTAGGGAATATAACCGGGAGGATGAATTGTCTTTTCCTCATTGAGGCAAAGAGTATCATCTACGACGGCATTGTTCCTGTCGACGCAACGCCGCGTCGGATGCGACTGACAGGCACTGAAAGCCATCGACGCAAGCAAGCCCAAAGTAACTGTGGAGGATTTCTTCATCGCCGTCGTCGTTGTGGTAATGAGTTTCTTTGCGGTCGAAAGTTTTTTTTCACCACAAAGGACACAAAGGGCACTAAGGACTGCAGTGTTAGATGCTTATCCCATTGCTAAGCGCGCTATGGTTGAAATTGCTTTTGCGTTGTGTCCTTTGTGTCCTTGGTGGTGAAATTTTTTTTTAACCACAAAGAACCTGGCGCAGCACACAACCGGCATCAACTTGCGCTGCGTCCCTTTTGTACTTCAGCTATTTTTTCGGTGCTGCCGGCTTGGCGGTCTCTTTGCCAGCGGGAGCAGCCGTGGCTGCCAGTTTGGGGGCCGGCGCCAGCTTTGGCTTCGGGTTCCAAAACTCGGGATCCGCTGCCGCCCAATCTTTTGATACGTAGCTCATTTTGGGACTCAAAGCATAGATATTGGTCTCCGTGCTTAAGAAACCCTCGCTACTGACTTTCTGCAATTTTTTCAAACCTTCCTCGCCTTCGGCTCCCTGAAGCGCCTTGGCGCGGGCCTGTCCGGCATCGATTTCATCGAGTGACTTGAATGGCACAAACACCAGATAGGTACCTGCCGGCATTCCAGAGGCGACCTGATAAGTAGCCCAGGAAGCATCCGGATAAACCTGCTCATAGGCGGCGCGCACAACTTTTACGGCCTCCCCGAGATCGGCATCATGACCGGGGCGCATGCGGAACGTGATGACCTCCAGATAGCGCTTCTGGGACACATCTGCGTTGGCCTTGTAGCTGAGATCCTCGCGAAAGATCGCAAACATTGACCGCTGCCCTGTGCGGAACTCTCCATCCTGATGATCGAGCTGGTCCAGCTCAGCCTTGAATGCGGCATTCTTCTCTACGGCTTTCTGGTCCTTTTCGACGGAGGCAAAGGAATCGTAACCGGTGAGGAACCATGCTTCGCCCGGACCGGTAATCTCGGTCATCGCCAAATAATACGTAGGCCACTTCGCCTTGGCAAAAGCTCGTGGATAGCCCGCCTCCAACTTCTCGTGAGCGGCGGCGCGGCCCGGCTTCACCTCCTCGCGGAAGATCTGCAGCACTTTGGGCGGCGTGGAGCGATCCTGCGCCCACGTCGCGAGTTCAATTGAGAGAAAAACAGATACGACAACCAACAAATAGAGGGTTTTCTTCATAAGTGCCCCACCTCCTGGGGCCTTTAATGCCTGTGCGTTACGTGCCTGAAATCAGGCAGGGATGAAGGGGAAAGAATAGACCGTTCAAACGACGATTTCAATGTATTGAAAGTTGAACCGAGGTGCCGGCTTTGACGTCTAAGAAGCGACCATTGAGATCACTTTTACGCTCCGGTAGAAATAATGCAACCCACTGAAGCCCCGCAACATCGTAACTCATTAGGCAAGACTTAATTCTTTTAAGACTTGAACGCGAGGACAAATCAATGAAATTTCGACTGTTCGCACTGATCGCCCTCTTCAGCGGGACAACGCTGCTGGCGCAGGGGGACTTCCAAAAAGGAATTCTCTACTATAAAAGGGGCGATTGCCAAAAGGCGATCGTCGAGTTTGAGGCGATCGTTAAATCCAATCCCAAGTACGAGGACGGCTACCGCCTGCTGGGCGATTGTTACATGCGAATGGCAAAATACAACGAAGCGATTGACAGATTCTCGCAGGCGCTCAAGCTAAGGAGTGACCTCTTTGCCACCTACTACGGTCTGGCCCTCGCCTATTACAACATCGGAAAATTCGCGGATACCGCGGCAACTCTGCAGAAAGGCGAACGATACATCGGAAATTTCGACAAGTACGAGTTCTACCACCTGCGCGCGTCTGCTCTGTTCAACAGCAGCCAGTATGCAGTGGCAATCGACGACTTCAATCGGGCCGTGCAGGTTCGATCTTCCAAAGAAGACTTCCTGGCTCTCGGCCAGGCTTACAGGCAGGTAGGCAACATCGCGGCGGCTCAAAACGCGTTTAAAAAGGTGCTGGAGCTGGACCCGAGCAATGCGACGGCGCAGGAAGCTCTCGGCGAGTTCGATTTGAAGGGCGCGACTGAGCTAATGGAGCAAAAGAAATACGACGACGCGGTTGCCATCCTTTCTGAATACGTGAAGAAGAACCCGAGCAAGGGGATCGGTTTCTACGCTCTGGGGATGGCCTACCTGTACACGGATAAATTTCCGGAGGCCGAACAGGCGCTGCTAAATGCCACGCGGCTATCGCCGACCGCAAGCGCGTTTGAGTCGCTCGGATATGTTCAGGAACAGCAGAAGAAGTACGACGAAGCGCTGGCCTCTTACAAAAAGGCCGGGCAACTGGGAAGCACCGCGGCGGCAAAGAACATCCGGCGCGTCCGGGAATTGATGGCCCAGAAGAAAGCAAGCCTGGCCATGCCGGCAAAGCGGCGGGGATAAGTTAATTACGAATGTCGAATTTCGAATGACGAATTTTCTGACCATACCTTACTTCTTGACCTGATACAAAATCGACATTCGAACTTCGGAATTCGACATTCGAATGCTTCTCGACCTGATACAAAATCGACATTCGAACTTCGGAATTCGACATTCCATCCTTGCTTCTCGGCCTCACACAAAATCGACATTCGCCATTCGAACTTCGGAATTCGACATTCGAATGCTCCAGCACGGAATGTTCCGGAAGGAAGCTACCCCTTCTTCGGCACGCTCAATGTTCCTGTGACTACGTTCTTGTCGACCCGGGTGATTAACAGCTCAAAGGGCTTCCGGTAGCCTTCGCCATAGAAGTAAATCGGCTCGTTCAATCCGCGATTCTTTTTCACCAACCTCTTCCCCGCGAGAAAGATCTCAAGACTGAATTCGGAATTCTTCTGCGACGTCTTGTCCAAGCGCAGCATGACGTCGGCCACCTGAACGGGCTTGCCGTTCTTGGGCAACTCAAAGCTCAGCACTTCTCGGTCAAATGAAGACTTGAACGTGCTCAGGTCCTTGCCGGTATTGCTAATCGCCTCGCGGTTGGACGCAATTTCATGCGCGTGCTGCTGGATTTCAGAGGCGTTCTTGGTGGCCAGATCCCGAACCGCGCCGACGTCCTGCTTTACGGTGGCGACTTCCGTGTTCAGACCGCTCACACTGCTCTTCACGCTTTCGTGTTCGGACTTCAAGGAACTGACCTGGGAGTTGACCTGGCTAGCATCGGCCTTAGTCTCTAGCGCCCGCTTTAGTTCTTCCTGGCCCCGTTCCTGATCATGGCGTACCGCGACGTAAAGGCCTCGGGTGCGGGACAGCTCGGCTCCCAGCCGGGAGTGGCTGTTGTTAAGCTGCTGCCGCAGTTCTTCGTTCTGCTTTTCCAGATCCTGCACCTGGCCGATCAGTCCCGAAGTCTGTTCCTCGTTGGCGGCAGTCTGCGCCTGCAGTTCCAGGTTGGCGGACCGCGATGAAATGAAGGTACCCAGGACCAAAAAGAAAGTTACCAGCAACCCTGCCATCAATCCCAGTGTAGAGCGCGGCATGTCCCACCGGGGGAAATTCCAGCGGCGTTTTTGCGGCTCCTCCTTTGGGTAGGAATACGCAAACAAAGGCTTTCGCGCACTAGCAGGCGAATCATTCGGCAATGACATACAATTCTCCTTTTGGCAATTACTAATTAAGAGTGTAGGGCCACAATGATGTTTCAAAAAATCTAGTGCCTCACGTCGTCTCAAGAAAATTAAACCACGGGGAACACTGGGGACACGGGGAGGTAAGGTTCTCTCTATCAGCAACATAATAGGGCAATGGAGCGGTCGCTTCTCGTCCCCGTGTCCCCAGTGTTCCCCGTGGTTCAGTCTTTCTCTACAGAACAATCCCGAGCAGGGTACAACTCCAATTTAATAATTGAAAAAACCAGAAGCGGGCTTTGATGCCCCTCGGGCATCCGAGCACTGAGCACTAGGCACAGGGCACTGATTTTCTGTCTTGCGCGTCGTCGCCGCGCCGCTTAGCATCAGATAAGAATGCAGACGCAAGATATTCCCGCATCCCCCCCAGAACGGTCCTGGAGGTCCATCGCCAGCGCCGCTGGCGGTATGTTTTTGGGCGCCGTGTTGCTGTTGGCGGCCGCCAGCAAGGCAAACGAGCTGCTCCCTTTCAGCGAGGAAGTTCATGCCGATGGGCTGGATTTTTTCTTTTCGGCCAAGACGGTGGCCCTGATTGCGCTGGCAGTGGAGGCAGGAATCGGGCTGGCGCTGCTTCTCGGGATACGCCGGCTCTGGCTTCTCATCCCAACCGCTCTGTTGGTTGTCTTTTTCCTATTTCTCAACACACGAAGCTACTGGTTGGTAGCGCACGGATTGAGAAAGGAAACAGCCTCATGCGGTTGCTTCGGAAGTCTAATCGCGCGTACGCCGGGCCAGGCAGTGTGGCAGGATCTGCTGCTTCTGGCTCCTCCTCTGCTGCTTGCCTTCTGGGGACGCGAAGCCCGTGGCCGAGCCTTCCCGCGACTGCGCGTCGCACTGGCTGCGGCGGCCGCAGTAGCGGTGGTTGTTTTCTCGGTAAAAACTTCCGACCTGCGCCTGATTGACGCCGCAACACACACCAAACCAATGGCTTCGGGAGAATTCAGGTTGGTTGAGAACTACGTTCTTTTTGTCGACGGGAAGCCCTCGCTGAAAGCCGAGATTTACCAGTCGGAGATGTCCGTCGCTTTTCTGATTATCGTTCCCGAAATTGCTCCTGCGATTTTGATCCGGCCGCGAACCTCCACCGTCCAAACGGTGGATCGCGACCAAATTATCAAATTGCAAAAGGGCGTCGATCTCCGGACCGAGTCCGCGCCCAAACCGCAAGGTGAGTTTCGAATCGTAAAGGATGCGATTGTCTTCAAGGTCGGCGCTCACGAACTTCAGTTGAAGAATAAATCGGCCATGCAATAACAGAGGCGCGAGCCTGAGAAGTTGGCCGCAAATAGACGCGTATGAACGCGCATGCTTTTGAAGAAGCAGGACACGGATGAACACAGAACACGTGGACTAAAGCCCCGAGCAGTAGGCAGGAGGCAGGAGACAGTCGGCAGTAGGCAGCCGGCAGTAGGCAGGAAGCCAGAAAGGCGTCATTGGTCATTCGTCATTAATGGCCCTTTGAAGTTCAGACCCGCGGGAAAACGGATGGAACTATTGGTCTGTAAAGAAGCTCAGTTTAGAAGATGAATGTTGATAAATACCAAACGGCTACTAATGACGAATGACCAATGACGCTTTTCCTGCCTACTGCCGACTGCCTGCTGCCGACTGCTTCCTGAGCTGCCCCTTGGGGCTCTCAGGGCTTCAATCTCTGTACTCGGAGGAGGACCAATGATGCGCTTTCACATTCGACTGCTCTTGATCGCTGTAGTTGTCACATTGCTTCCAGAATTCACCCAGGTCTTCAGCCAGGAGCCGACATCGCATACTTTTCTGAAGGGAAAATCCAACCCAAACGAGTTCCAGTGTTGGACGGGACGACTTCCTGACGAGGAGCCTATCCTTAGACACGAGCTCCGACTGCGCCAATTGGAAGCAACCGGTACCAGGGTTAGCCAAGCCAAAACAACCGACATCGGCAACATTGTGGTCATTGAAGACGACGGTACCACCATCGTGCCGGAGAATCCCTTCAACCTTGATCACCTGTCCATTCTGTTTGTCCCCAATGCTGCCGGCGGGTACGATGCACTCTCAGACAAGCTCTCTTTTGAGATTCCCATGGGCACCAAGCTCAACCTCAGCGATGACAGTTCGCAGTCGATCAGCTTTTCTCAAGGGTTCACTTTTCAATATTTCGGCCGAAGCCAGACCTCTGTGTTTGTGAATTCTAACGGCAATCTCACCTTTGGAGCGAGCAACCAGGGTCCGTTTGAAAGCCTGAGCGATTTTGTGCAGCGCTTGCAGATTGCACCATTCTGGCACGATCTGGATCCTTCGGCAGGCGATGGAGTGTATGTTCGCCAGTCAGCCGACCGGCTGGTGGTCACATGGAACCGGGTCCCGGAATTCCAGTCGAGCAATTCAAACACATTTCAGGTGGCGCTGTTTTCCGATGGACGCATCCGTTTTAGTTATCTCGAAATGTCGGGACTGAGTGGTCTGGTTGGAATTATTTCACCTGGTCTGCCTGCAGTTTTCAGCCCAGTAACTTTCAAAAGTGGCCTGCCCATCCGCAACCGGCGCGGCGGGCTGGTTGAAGTCTTCCAGCCTTTCCCCAGTCTGAATACGGTGGCCACCGCCCAAAGATTTTATGAAAACCATCCCGATAACTTCGACGTGCTGACGTCGTGGCTCAACTTCAACGCGGGCGGCGCTAGCGCCTTTTTCCAGTTCGTTAAGAACGAATCACAAGGCATCGCTCGAAGAATATTTGACAACGCGGCATCGTTCGGCAGCAAAGGCAGGCTGCAGGGTTTTGTCTTCATGAACGACGTTAATGTCTGGCCTGCCGACCCCCGGGCTCGCATTGCCGGAGGTAATAATGCCAATTCCCTGATCTCCATCATGGGACAGGAACTGGGACACCGATGGCTGGTCGACGCTCGCTTCAACGACAATGGCGTGATGAGCAACGAGCTGGTGGGAAGACAGTTGGCTCACTGGAGTTTCTTCACCCATACGGAAAGCGAGAAAAGCACGCCGGCAAATCCCGTCTCTTCAGCGGTGGAGGGAAATGTCTGGCGGGACAACGGAGATGGCACCTTCACTTCGATCAATCTCATTGACGGATACAGTCCAGTAGACCAGTACCTGATGGGCCTGCGCAGGCCTGAAGAGGTGCCCGACTTTTTCGTCATCAGCGACCCCTCGGAAACGACTCGCACCCGCGGCGCCGGCCCTTTCCCCAACGTGACCGTGCGCGGAAGGAAGAAACCGGTGTCACTCCAGCAGATCATCCAGGCGGAAGGGCCGCGCATTCCGGATGCGGCCAATGCGCCCAAGCTGCTTCGGTCCGCTTTTGTGCTGGTGGTCAGACAGGGACAGGAGCCGCGTGTTGACGAGCTGGCCAGGTTGGAGCTGATTCGTACCGAATGGGAAAAATACTTCTTCGAACACACCGGTGGACGTGGAGCGTACGACACCCGATTGAAACCTAATCGCATTATCACCAGCGTCGATCCACCTCGCGCGCTGCCAGGGGCAAGAGTTGATGCTGTAATTACCGGCGCCGGCTTGAGCGGCGCCAGCGACATCGTCATCGGCGGCGATGGCGTAACAGCCACTATCCGGCCGGGCGGCACCGACACCTCGTTGCCGATCACCATCGCCGTGGACAATAACGCTCCGCAGGGGGCGCGCCGATTTCAAGTCAAGACTTCCGCCGGCATTTTGGATTCCGAAGGCCTGACCTTCACAGTCAGCAACTTCAATGTTCTTGCCACAGGATTGAATATACCGCGTGGAGTCGCAGTGAGCGCCAATGGAGACGTGTTCGTTACCAATTCGATTGGTGGAAACATCCTTAAGGTCACGCCCCAAGGAACGACCAGCGTGTTTGCGCGTGGCCTCTTGGGCCCGACCGGCCTTACCTTCAGCAAAGCGGGGGAGCTTTTCGTCGCGGAAAGCGCCGGGAGAATCTCTCGAGTCTCATCCGACGGCAAGGTAAATCCCTTTGCCACCGGTCTTGTCCTCCCCACGCATATCGCCTTTGACAGCAAAGGGAATCTGTTCGTTCTCAACACCGGCACCAACAGCGTATCGCGGGTTCTCCCTGATGGTTCAAACTCCAATTTTGCGGCGCTTCCCGCTCCTTCGGCGTCGTTTGGTGGATTAGCGGTAGATTCCAACGACAACGTTTATGTCTCGAATTTTGGAGGCGGAACCATTTTCCGGTTCACGCCGGACGGCCAGAGGAGCACCTTTGCCATTCTAGGACCCTTCGTTGAAGGAATGGCTTTTGACGGCGCTGGAAACCTGTATGTGGGAAACGGCAACGGAGGAACTCTAAGGCGCGTTTCGCCGTCAGGCTTGGTCGCAGTGATCTCGGAAGCAACGATAGCGGGGCCAAGCGGGCTGGCGGTTGGGCCGGATGGGAAACTCTACGCAGTCTCGTTTTCCAAAACCGACCTCCTTCAATTTTCACCATCGGTGGCGATCTCACCTCGCGGTACGCCTTTCATCGCCAGCGTCGCTCCTGCGCTGGGCCCGCCAGGCACAACGACCGATGCGGTGATTAATGGCAGCGGCCTGAGAGGAGCAACCGCTGTGTCGATCAGCGGCCAGAGAGTAAATGCAAACATCAAGGCGGGCGGAACGCCGACGACTTTGCCTGTCGCTATCACCGTCGCCCGGGACGCCGATCTGGGAGCGCGACAGGTAGTGGTTACCACGCCGGAAGGAACCGTTGCCTCAGGAAATGCTCCCAACTTGACGTTCGGCACGCTGATCTTCGCAGTTCAAAATCCGCCTACAATCGCGTCGATCACTCCCCCTGAGCCGGCTGCCGGGCAAAACGCGGTGATCGCGGGGGCAGGATTTGAGGACACTTTCTCGGAATTTGTTCAGGTCATTTTCCAACAGGGCGCGAAATCGTTTGGGCCTGCAATTCTCGAACGCACAGGCAGCCGCATAGTGATTACGGTACCGACACTGCTCAACAGCGGCCCTGCTTCACTGTTTGTGTCGCGTTCCAACAGCCCCGTTTCTACGAGCCGGCCAATTCAGGTCAATATTGCCGCCACACCGGCGGCTCCCGAGATTACCTCTATGAATCCGGCGACGCCTAGCCCGGGCCAGCGCGTCTTTCTTTCCATAAACGGCCTCCCGGCTTTCGGAGCGGTCAACTTTACCGTCAATGGAGAAACAAAAGTGCAAGGGGTCGCGTTGAAGAAGGCAAGACTCAGCTCAGATGTGGAAAGCCTTACGGCGAAAAACGCCAGCATCCGCACCACTCCCGATTTTCGAGCTGAAATGAAAGCCATACTGTCGAAAGCGCTCAAAGAAACAGAGACCGAACCCTGGACTCAAGCCTACCTGAAGAGGCTGGTGGACCAGATGGACAGCAGCGATCAAGAAGATCCGGAAGTTGACATTGCATCGACTTTCAACCTGCAAACAGGCGCTCTAGTCGATCTCCCTTCCGATCTTCCACCTGGCCGCAATACTATCCGGGCAACGGTGCGCATTGGATCTAGAACGAGTGGCGAAAGCAAACCATTCGAATTTGTTGTCCCAGACAAGCCGGTTGCCCTCGATCTGGATCGGGCTGCGCCGAACGTGCGAGGAGTCGGACAACTGCTCGCTCTTGCCACCAGGCAGGGAGGCGGTTTCAGTCGCGTTGCTCAGGAGAATGTCGCCACGTTTGCCCAGGGAGGCAAAACCTTCACCGCGCAGGCCATTGGATTCTCTGGAACCCAACCCGTTTTTCAGGTTCCCGATGGTCTTGTTGCGGGAACGGCGGAAGTACGCGTCTCTGTTACCAACGCCGCGCGAACGCTACCGCCAAGCAATCCGGTAAGTGTTGGAATCACGCCTGCGCCTGTCGCACCTAGTCTGATTTCACACTCTCCGGCCGCTGCTCCGGCCGGGGCAATCATCACCGTTGCAGCAACAGTGGGATCCTTCAGCCCCAATGCGCAGGATAACAAAATAACCTTCGTACAATCAGGGGGAACGGGCGGAGACCAGACATTCATCGAGACTGCACTCACTGCCGATCCATTTGGAACGCTGCTCACGGTAAGATTGCCGGCCGCGTTGAAAGTGGGAGTGGTGGATTTCTCCGTGAGCTCCAGCTTCAAAGGTGTCGCCAGCTCTGCGGGCGTGGCGCGGCGAATGACGGTGGCGGGAACCTTTATCGTGAACGTTCCGATCATGATCCATGGCTTCTCGCCCGCCGCCAATGACGTGCTCGACACAGCGATCACGCTGGTGAATACTTCAGGTCAGAAAGCGGTGGTCGTGTTTACGCGCGTCAACTCAACCGGAGCCACCCTCAATCCTGTGTCCGCCCCGTTGCAAAAGTCGTTGCAGGCAGGCGAGAACTTTATCGTAAATGCATCAGAACTGTTCGCCGTGATCACTTCATCGTCGCCTTTTACCGGCTGGGTGCAGATCCGGAGCAATGTGGAGTTGAAGGGGACCTTTGCACTGTTCGATCGCAGCCTCAGCCGCCTGATCGATGTCGCCCCGCTTTCCGGCGGGACGTCTACGGATCTGGTTTTCCCGAGCGTTCAGATTGGGCGAAGCTCCGGCACCAACAGTGTTTATGCGCTTATCAACCCGAACGACCAGCCGGCGGCGATAACGCTTACCGAGTACGACTCGCGCGGGGGCATGGTATCGACTCGAAACGTCACACTGCCGCCCAATGGGAGCAGCGCCTTCTCTTTGACGGGACCCGATCGCGCTGGAGGATCGCTCAGAGCTCAATCGAGCGTCCCGGTAGCCGGTGCGGTGTTCTTCGGCAATGCAAATCGCCTTTCACTCCTCAATGCAAAGCCGGCCAGTGGATTGGACGAGTTTGTGCTGGCCCACTTTGGCATCGGTTCGGGCTTTGACACCGAGATCACACTCACTAACAGCGCAGCTAGCTCCAACCCCATTCTCTTGGCGGCTTTTGATCGCAACAACGATTTCTTTGGAAGACTGAAGCTGACACTGCAACCTAACGAGCAGTTGCGCGGATCGGTGTCTTCCCTCTTTGGGATTGCGCCGTCGCAGGGAGCGATCAGCGGTTATCTGACCGGTCGAAGTGTTTTCGGGTTGGTTAGCTTCGGCGAGCTCTCATTCGGGCTGGACGGTAAAGTCGCCTCGGCGGCGCAGGAATTTTCCGCGCCGGCCACACATCTGGTTTTCCCAGGAGTGGCCAACAACGTCGTCTCGGGAAATGGAAGAAAGTTCGTCGCTGGTTTGGCGCTGTTGAATCCTCAAGGTAACTTTGTCCGGACGTTTCCCGCCAATGCGCGGATCAAGCTGAGCGTGTTCGACAGCTCGGGAAATGAAGTGGCCAGCACGGAGATGACCATACCGCCGGGGCGGCAGGTAACACAGTTGTTGGCGGCCAACCCTCCGGATGCGGCGTTTTTCCAACGAGCGCTCACATTAAGCGGTGCTTACTTGGTGCTGACATCGGATGTCCCGGTATCCGGAAGTGTCGTTGTTTTCACTGATGACCTAAGTGAGATGTTTGCGGTTCAGGGGCAGGAGTTCTGAAGCACCGGGTGGTGGCCGCGAGATCAGAACATATGTCCATGAATAGCCGGATCTTAGTCGATGACCGGTAAGAGGTTGGGACACTATCGCATTTTGGAGAAGATCGGCGCAGGTGGCATGGGCGAGGTCTATCGCGCCCACGATGAGCAGCTCCATCGCGACGTTGCCCTGAAAATTCTGCCCCCCGCCAGCGTCAGCGATCCGGCGGCCCGCGATCGCCTCTTTCGTGAAGCCCGTTCCGCGGCTGGTTTGAATGTTAGGACACGGAAAACGCGGAAAACACGGACACACGAATGTCTTTCGGGGCACACCGCATTTATTGCCAGGCTGATTGTGTCTGAGGGTGCCCCGAAAAGACATTCGCAAATCCGTGATTTCTTGCCATCCGTGTCCCAATAACCGGTACCAATTCTTCTGTTACAGTGTACTAGCTGCCACGCCGCCTGCCCAGGATATCCAAGGGACCCGGCTCGGACCCGGCGCTTACCTTGACACCTGCGGCGCTGACGTCACCTTCTCGCAAGGGCTCGGCTTCGCCGGGATTGATGAAGCGGTTGGCTTCCAGGCCCGCTTGGCGTGTGTACAGATCAAAGTATCGGCCTTGTCGGGCCATCAGGGCGTCGTGCGAACCGCGCTCCACAATCAATCCTTCCTCCAAAACCAGGATCTGATCGGCGCTGCGGATCGTGCTCAGCCGGTGAGCAATGACAAAAGTAGTCCGGCCCCTCATCAGCGCCGCCAGGCCCTGCTGGATCAGCGACTCGCTTTCGGTGTCCAGACTGGAAGTAGCTTCGTCGAGAATCAGAATTCGGGGGTTGGCAAGTATCGCTCGCGCGATCGCCGCTCGCTGCCGCTGGCCGCCAGAAAGCTTCACGCCGCGCTCTCCGATTACTGTGTCATAGCCCTTTTCCAGCTTCAACGCGAACTCGTCGACTCGAGCAATCTGCGCAGCGCGAATCACTGCTTCTTCAGAAGCATCGGGACGTCCGAACAGAATGTTGTCCCGAATGGTTCCGTCAAACAGGAAGTTATCCTGCAGCACCACGCCCAGTCGCGAGCGATAGGAATCCAGGCGCACGGTAGAAAGATCTACTTCATCGACAAAAATTGCGCCTCCCGCCGGTTTTGCGAAGGCCGCCACCAGGCTGATAAGCGTGCTCTTCCCGGAACCGGACGAACCGACCAATGCGGTCACAGTTCCGGGCGCCGCATCCAGACTGACACCGCGCAGCACCGGAGTTCCCGGTTCGTACTCGAAGGTCACATTTTCAAAGCGCACATGCCCCTGAATTGTTCCCATTGGATGCACTCGCTGTGGGTCCAGGTCTTCTGGTTCTTCCGAGAGTACCTCGTGCATCCGGTCCAGGCCGGCAAAGGCCTCCGTGAGCTGGCTGCCGATGGACGCGACCGAAAATACCGGCGCGACCAGAAAGCCCATGAACATGGTGTAGGCAAAGAAGTCACCTATGGTCATCTCTCCGCGCAAAATGAGATGGCCACCGACGATCATCATCGTGATGCTCACCACACCCATCAGCAGGGAAGCGGACATGGAGATGAGCGAGTTTGCCGTCAATGTCCTTCGCACATTCTCAAAGAGCCGGAGTACACCGGCAGCAAAAGTCGCCGCCTCGCGTTCCTCGGCATGAAATCCTTTGACAATGCGGACGCCACCCAGAGATTCGGTCAACCGCCCCGTGACATCGGCATTGATTTTTCCCCTCTCGCGAAAGATGGGGCGAATGAACGCAAAGGCTTTCCGTACCAGAAGTCCAAAGACAACGAGAAAACCCAAAGTAGTTATCGTCAACGTGGCGTTAATTCTCAACATCAGGATAAGGGCCAGCACCGCTGTCAGCAGCCCGCCCACCAACTCCACCAGCCCGGTCCCCACCAGATTTCGCACGCCTTCCACATCGTTCATGATCCGCGACACGAGGGCGCCTGTTTTGTTGGCGTCGTAGTATCGAACCGGAAGCCTTCCGATATGCTGTTGGACCTGGATTCGCAGGTCGGCGATCAGGCGCTGCGCCGCTTTGCTGAGCAATTGAGTCAATGAGAAAGAAGTTACCGCCTGCACCAGCACAGCGCCGCCCACGGCCAACGCCAGCGGGGTCAGCAGCGCCGCGTTGCGCTTCTGCACCACGTCATCAATGAGAAATTTTGTGGATGCAGGGAGCACCAGCCCCGCGACGCGGTTAATCAGAATCAGGATCAAACCCATCGCCAGCGGGCCGCGCCGGGGCCAAACCAGCTCGCGAAAAGCGCGACGCACACTGGCCATGTGAAATTTTTTCTTGGGACCTTTGGTCTCCGAAGCCTGCGAGGTTCCTGACAGTCGGGCCGCCGGCGGAGGTTGGGACTTTTCTGAAGCTATGCTCGAGGTTTTGCTGCTCACGTCAACGATGATACGTGATCCGCCGCGATTGTGATTCACACTTTGTTTGTCGCCGCATTCACAAACATTCAACACAGACGCCTAGCGCGGCAGGGCCGCAACCAAAACCTCAGGGACACGCGGACGCGGCGACACGGGGACACGTCGAGCGTAAGAATCTTGGCGGCCGGTAAAGAATTTAATGCTCAGTATTACCTGAATCCGGCGTGAAAACGCCGTTTGAGATCTTACGTGAGCGGTTTGAGATGCTCAAGCTGCTCCAAGATATATCGAGCGAGTGATTCAATTTTTGGTGCGCTGTTGAGGCGCAGTACTGGGCGGTTTTGGGGCCGG
>DASYPF010000038.1:0-10607 GCA_036006905.1 Acidobacteriota bacterium | reverse complement strand
CCGGCCCCAAAACCGCCCAGTACTGCGCCTCAACAGCGCACCAAAAATTGAATCACTCGCTCGATATATCTTGGAGCAGCTTGAGCATCTCAAACCGCTCACGTAAGATCTCAAACGGCGTTTTCACGCCGGATTCAGGTAGTACAGCGCGGCAAAGCGACAACCCAATAAAAGCCGCTCACGTCCACGAGCACGTCCACGCCTACGCAGACGAAAAATAAACAATCACTCACGATTCGATTGGCCGTAGTCGTGGACGTTGACGTAGTCGTGGACGTTGACGTGCTCGTGAACGTGGTCGGCTGTTCAGCGCCAAATTTTGGCGAACGCGCAAGATTTCACCGGGTGAAAGCCCCTGTTTTTTCAGCAACGGACCACCAGGGTACGCGAAAGAAAATCGTGCATGCAGCGGGAACGGTGGTCCCACAGCCCCCAAAACAATCCCAGCATTGCCAGTGCCCAGGAGAAAAGAAAGAAAATGGTGCGCAGAAACAATTGATAAAACAGCAGTTGACCCGCCTGTTCGTCCACCACCTCTAGGCCGGTGAGCATCATTCCAATAGTCTTGTGCGTCAGTCCCAGGAAATAGAGCGAGTAAAAGAGGTGAAAAAACACAATCGAACCCCAAACTACAGGGCGAAACGACTGCGACAGAACGTCAATATTCCCAAAGCGCATTGAAAGCCCCAGGAAAACACCACTGCATCCGGCGACAATCAACAGATCGATCAAACCACTCAAGGTCCGGGTCAACAGAATCCCCTTGCTGATCACCCAATTTTGACTCTCCGGTTCGCTCCCGGCGCGCACCCGGGGTTCCGTGGCACGAGCGGAAGCGGTTGCGGGCGAGGATCGCAATGTGGGAGCGATCCTTGGCAGCTCGCGCTGAGCGGCAGATCTTTTCGCCGCGGCAGTTTGCAAGTTTTCCTTCTTTTCAGCAGAACCCTTTTGCATTGAAGCCTGAAAATCGCGGAGGTTCTTGTGAATGTCATAGCCAGGGCCGGCTATCGGCTGCGGGTCGATAGCCGTACGCTTAATCTCCGGGACCCGCGGGGGTGGCACAGGCAGTGGCGAAGGGATTGCTTTCGGTTCGGCCGGAGCGTCGACATTGCGGGGGCGGCCTTTCTTCCCCTGGACTTCCGCCACTTTCTGCTTAAGCTCCCTTTTCCAATCCGAAGATAGGAGCGGGAGATTGGAATCGTGGCGAACGAAATCAAACGAGAGGTTGTTCGAAAGCTTGTTTACTCTTCGCTTCGAACTCGCACCACTGCCGATTTCCGGGGTTGTGGCCGAGGATTCTTCGTGACCACACTGCTGGCAATGTCGTCCGTGAACAAAATCAGTGGAATTGCATTTCGGGCAAAGCATCCGTTCACTTGCCAGCTGATAGTAGCAGATGGTTGGTGGAGCGTCAAATTGGTCCAGTTCGGCGTGCCAGCCGTTCACCTGGACTATTCATGAACTGAAAGAACCGGCCACAGATTACACGGATTTACACGGATAAGATCGGGTCGGGGAGATGGGCACCAACTTGCAGTGTGACCGTACGAAGCCGTTGATCGCGCCCATCCCCCGACCCCGATCTGATCCGTGTAATCAGCGTAAATCCGTGGCTAGTTCTCTTAATTCACGAATAATCCGGGTTCACGGTTGGTGAAGGGAAATCCTTGAACGTAGAATAAAAGCGTGCGCCGCGCCGGTTACTGGGTCCTGGGAATATTCTTTCTCTTAGTTTTCGCCTCCACTTTCTTTTTCCTTTGGTACAAAGTTTCATTACTACATGTCGTAGTCAAGAACGCGGTTCTGCAGAAAGCCGCAGCCGGCGAGAGGGCAAGAATTGACGACGCCTTCGAGCGCGCACGGGCCGCTGCAGATCGGCAGGGGCGGTCGGAAGAGTATTTGCAAACCCTCTTTGCAATTTCCCAGCGTGTGGAAAAAGTTCAAACAATAAGCCCGGATGGAACCGAAGAGATCGTCCGGAAGCTGGAAGAATTTGCAGCAGGCGCCGGAAAGCACTAGCAGGCCGGCAGTAGGCGATCAATTAATAATTGGGTCCTACCCGGGTCAGGATTTGCCCGCAGAGAAAGACTGAACCACGGGGAACACTGGGGACACGGGGACCAGACAGGGCCGCTCAATTGCCATAGGCTGTTGCTGATAAAAGAACCTCATCTCCCCGTGTTCCCAGTGTTCCCCGTAGTTTAATTTTTTTGACAAGAAGGTGAAAGTACAAGCGGAAGTACAAACCAAGCTGCTGGACCAGTTTGGTTCCGACTTAAGATTTTGTCTAACTTTTTATGAGTCTGGTTCGTCTAAACCGGTGTGCCTTAATGCTCCAGAATCAGCTTGTTTCCGTGCGCTCTGTGTCTTACGTGTCCTAAACTCGCTTCCAGTGAGGCATCCACACAAGTGTAAAGGATGTCTTGGTACCGTACCGGCCGTGCGCTCATACTATAAGCAAAACAAAATGAGATCCAAACGCATCTTTTCTTTCGCCTTTTGTGTTCTCCTCCTAACTACATCGGCCCACGCGCAGCAACAAGCTCCGCCGCCCCCTAATCCTTTCGCGGCGCCGCAGGCGAAAATGCAGTATGCGCCGGATCGGGATTACGATCTCCTGCACGTTGCGCTGGACTTGAGTATCGACTATGCGAAATTGGCCTTTCGTGGAGTTGTGCTGGAGAAGCTGGCGCCGCTGCGCGACGGTCTTTCCACCATCAAACTCCACTGTGGCGCAAATCTAAATGTGGCGGCATGCGAGATTGCAGGAGAGAAAGCGGCATTCACGCGCGGCGGTAATGTCTTGAATATAGCAGCCCTTCATCCTCTCGAGCGGGGCAAGGTGGTGACCGTGACGGTACGTTACGCCAGCGGCGAGAAGAATGAAGGTTTTCACTGGATTAAGCCGACGGCGACCGAGCCGCAGCGGGTAGGCTTCTGGACCGGAGGCCAACCCGATCGCAATCATGGATGGGTGCCAATATGGGACTATCCCAACGATTTTGCCACCAGCGAAACACGAGTGACTGTTCCTGCCGACTGGTACGTGGTCGGCAACGGCGCGCTCCAATCCAACACCTTGAACACTGATGGTACGCGAACATTTCACTGGAAGATGGAGCAGCCTCATGCGACCTATCTGCTCTCGCTCGCTGCCGGTCCATTCGACATGAAGACCGCCGAATGGCAGGGAGTGACGCTGCTGTATATCGCGCCCAAGGGCAAAGGGAACACGATAGATGAAACTTTTGGTGAGACACCAGAGATGCTCTCCTTCTACTCCGATCTTCTGGGCGTTAAATATCCCTGGCCCAAGTATGCTCAGAGCGCCATGTACGATTTTGGCGGAGGACTGGAGAACGTTAGCGCCACGACGTTCGGCGACGGCCTGCTGGCCGACAAAAGAAGAGGAGTGCGAACCGCCTCGCCTGTCGTCGCGCACGAACTTGCCCACCAGTGGTTTGGCGATCTTGTTACCTACAAGGATTGGGGGCAGTTGTGGCTGGGAGAGGGATTTGCCATTTTTTTTGGCCAGATGCTTTACGCAGAGCATTGGCGTGGAAAGAGTGAATATGATCACTCGCTCGAGGGATTCACGCAGGGGTACATATCGGAAAGCCGCCGTTATAAACGTCCTATTGCAACTAGCTTCTATGCAAACTACGGCGCAATGTTCGATGGCCACTCTTATGCCAAAGGCGGGGTGATTTTGCACACGCTGCGGCGCACTCTTGGTGATCAGGCATTCTTCCAGGGAATGCACCACTACCTGGTCAAGTACCGCAACACCCCTGTCGACAGCCATGATGTGTGCGATGCTATGACTGAAGCGACCGGCATCAATCTGGCGCCGTTCTTTGACCAGTGGGTCTTTAAGCCCGGTCACCCGGTCCTCGACTACACCTGGACATGGGACGAGCAAAAAAAACAGGCAGTAGTCACCGTCAAGCAGAAGCAGGAGACCAAGGACGGGATACCTATCTATGATCTCGACGCGGCTGTGGGGCTCATTTCTTCCGGTACTGTGACACGGGAGAAAACCAAGCTCAATAAGGCCGATCAGGAAATCAGCATCCCCGCCTCACGCAAGCCCGACGCCGTCTTGCTCGACCCGGACCACGATTTCCTGCGTGAGATTCCTGCTTTACACTGGGCGGCCGATGAATTACCACAGATACTCAGATACGCTCCTAATGCGGTAGACCGTCAAGAGGCAATGAAGAAGATGCTGGAAGGCACGCCGTCCAACGCCGCTGTGCAAGCAGTAGTAGAAGCGCTGCGCGCAGATAACAGCCAGTTTCCGGTATTTCGCTCCATTGAGCGGTTGGGTGAGCTGAAGCGGGAAGATCTACGCCCGCTGTTTCGTGAACAGATGACGCATCCCGGCTTCGGCCGCCGCGCCCAAGGCATCCGCGCGTTGGCCCGCCTGCCCAAGAACGAGGCGGACACTCAGGCTCTGCGCGGCCTGATCAACGACGAGGCACCCTACGCGGTGGTCAGGGCTTCGCTGCAAACACTGCGTGACTGGGATGCTTCCGGCAATCGAGACGTCTTCAACAGGGCAGCGCAGGTGTCGTCCTCCGGGGATCCCTTGATACGGCTGGTCGCTTACGACGCTCTGGCAAAGGCTGATGCGTCAGAAGGCAAGGATCGGCCCGATCCGGAGCCCCAGACGACACAATTGGTGAAAGATGTTCTCTCAGACATAGCCAATGGCGTGAAGGATTCGCCAAGGATGACGTCCGGGGTGCGTAATTTTGCCATACCGCGTGTATCGGCGGATGTCGCAGCATGGCTCAAGGATTTGAAGTCCTTTACATACCTTGCGCGCGACGACGTGCAGCAGCGGGGTATGGAACGTCGCGGGGGCAGAGTGAGCCGCATCTCCTACTACAAAATGATCACTGGCGAGAGGGCTTTGTACTTGACGTTCTACCTTACTGCTGAAAACAAAGTGACGGATATTGATGTCATCAGGGAATAGACGACTCAGGAATTGGTGTGCCGTAGGCGCACGGCGCGGGGAAGCCGTGCGTAGCCCGCTTCAGCGGGCTTTCCCGAAGGGCTATTAGGCCGGCCGTTTACGGCTGGTTAAGGGAAGTTTCCAAAAACCTAAAAGCCCGCTTCAGCGGGCTTCCCAAAAGAGCGGCTTTAGCCTCTCCCCATTCGCAAGAAAATCTTCATGCTTCTGTCAACATTCCTCCGAAACCTGCGGCTAAAGCCGTGGTTCGAAAGCCCGCTGAAGCGGGCTCAACCGTTTTTTGAGATTTCCCTTCACCAGCCGTGAACGGCTGGCCTAATAGCTCTTCGGGAAAGCCCGCTGAAGCGGGCTCGACTCGACGTGTCGTTTCAAAAAATGTCCAAACTCCATGGTGTGCCCGCGCCGCGGGGCGGGTGACGACGCCGGTTGGCATCTTCATGACATATTTGCGAAGTTTTTTGAGCGTGAGTCGTTGACGTGGTCGTGCACGTGAACGTGGCCGTAATCGGTTTTTTTTGCTTTCGGCGGCCGTATTGTGAACAACCTACATTCTTCACTTTCCTGGAACTTTTCGCTGTAAACTGTGTCTAATTATTAGGGCAAGGAGAATCGTCCTAAAGGGAAACAAGCCATGGGCAACCCCACAATCGGCTCCAATGTGGACGTCTTCTCCTGTTACCCGGAGACAGCCCATTCTGAAGATGCCCTGCTTGAGGCGTTGCGACAGGGGGATCTGCGTGCCTTCGAAGTCACTTTCCACACCTACAAGAGTCTGGTTTACAACCTGAGCTATCGGATCCTGCTGGACCGCGAAGACGCTCTGGACGTTTCTCAAGAGGTATTTCTCACCTTGTTTCAAAAGATTGCGCACTTCCGGGGAGACTGTTCGCTCAAGAGCTGGATCTTCCGCATCACCTTCAACAAGAGCCTGAACAAAAAGAAATGGTGGCGCCGGCGGGGCAAATTCCGCACCGAGCCACTTTCCTTGCTTCACGGGGAGCGCATCAAGACTCGCGACAACGAGCGCCCGGACACAACCCTGCAGTGCCAGGAAATGGAAGAACTGGTCCGTGGTAGTTTGGAAAAACTCCCCTTGGCCCAGCGCGCTGTGATCTTGTTGCGGGATCTGCAAGGGTGCAGTTACGAAGAAATCGCCGAGATCACCGGAGCCTCGGTAGGAACGGTCAAATCGCGCATCGCGCGCGCCAGAGCTGCCGTCCAGCACACCTTGAAAGCTTCCGATTTGGGAAGGATATTATGAATTGTGCAAGCGTGAAAGCCCGGGAAAATGATTTTCTGGACGACTCGCTGTCTCCCGAGCAGCGCGCCGAAGTAGAACGGCATCTGCAGAACTGTCAAGCCTGCCGCACCGATCTGGAATTGCTGCTTATCTTCCGCAAGTCGCTGCGGGATTGCCAACTGGCGCCTCCTCAGGCGCTGGAAACGTTAATCATGCGCGGGGTCAACCACACTCTGCAGCGACGGCCCTTCTGGCAAGAATGGTTCGTAAATTTTAGCGTGTGGCGGGAGGACGGAGACAAACGCCCGCTTTTTTCCAAGCTGGCCGCCGTCCCGGTCACCTTGTTTTTCTTTGCGCTGATTCTGGCGGAGTTTTCCCACGCGCCGGAGACGACCTGGTATCCAGCCTACGCCATGGAACAGAATGCATTGCTCAATGGCCAAGAGTATGTGCTGCCGGTAAGGTACACGCCCATGGTGGAATTTGCAGAGGACTCGTCCCCTCTGGTTGCCGATGATTCTTTCGTGGTCCTGACTCGAGTCGACAGGCAGGGGATGCCAACGCTGGAGAAGGTTATTTCTGCTCCCCATAACCGGCTGCTGTTGGACCTATTCTTTAACCGGGTTGAAGGTATCCGCTATCGCCCGTTGCTCAAGAACGGCATCGGAGTAGACTCGTTTATCATCGTGCCGTACCAGAAGATTAGCGTGGTCGGATAGGTTTCGGCGACTCTGGTTTTAGAGTTCCGGGTTCTTAGGTTCCGGGTTTCAATGAATTTCAGGCTGCCCGTGCTGCTTTGGAGAGAAAAATCGAGAGCTTACGGAAGCAGTATTAGCCCGGATTATTCACAAATATTCACCGCAGAGACGCGGAGAACGCAGAGGTGACGCAGATAATGGGGCTGAAGCTTGGAGTATGAAGACCGATTTAACAACAGAATGCACTCTCTTGACGAGTCTTCATACTCCAAGCTTCAGCCCATCCTCCGCGTTATCTTCGCGCTCTTTGCGCCTCTGCGGTGAAGAATCGTGAATAATCCGGACTAGCGATCTGAAAAAGGCCACGGCGTCATTTCGCCAACAGCCGTTACATTTTTATTATCACTTTCCCCGTTCCAACATTTCCTACGCCGTCAGTGACGCGGATGCCGACGCTGTGTTCCCCGGGGCTGGCGCGAACCGTAAAGACGTACTCTTCCTTCAGTCCGTCAGTTATGCCATCGACCGGATAAATAATCTGCCATTCGCTGCCGTCGACGGAGTATTCCGCCTGATAGAGCGGAGTGCTTTCACTTTGCGCTTCAAATCGTACCTCCACGCTGTTTCCTTGTGAGTGATTGGACTTGATGATGACACGCGGAGGTGAATTGTTGATGACGAATGTTTTGCTCAACATTTCATCCGTCAGAGCCAGCTCGTGAGGATTGGCAGGCGCATCGGTGGCAACCACCTTCACCGAATAAATGCCGTCGGGCAAAGTTTTGCTGTCGATCGTGTAGGTCGTGTCGCTCAAGTGATCCTCCAGGAGTTTCCAATTGGATTCTCCTTCCCCCTTGAAATAGAGCGCGTATTCCAACTCGTCGCCGTTTTCATCGTGAGCTTCCCAGCTTATCGATTGAGCGCCCGCCTGAAAGACGCGCCTGGGAAGAGGCCGCACCGATTGCGGCTCCAGGTCACGCGCCGATCGCGGCGTGGGAGCCGAGGCACGGGATTGAGAGTGATTCACGACGGCCGCGCCGACGGCAGAGACCGCGGGGAATTGTTGAAATGCCACTCCGGGCGGATGGACCGTAATACTGACAATCTGTGGCGGAACATTCTGCTGCATGTAGCTGACCGCCAGCGAGCGCACGGCGGTGGCGGTAGACCCGGCGGTGGGCATGCGTGAGCCGCCGGAAAGCTGCAGCTTCATCTGGAAGAACCTCGCGACCGGACTCTTAATGTGCTCACCCGATGAGTTCTTGTACGGCCCTTGCCAGTCGGACCAGCTCTTGTCGGGCGCTTTGGTATTTCCCGAGCGGCTGTAGAATTCAATGCCGGCTCCCGCCGCGTTTTCCACGTACCAGCGGATCATTCCCCATTTCGACGGAATCTTGGCGTCTAAAATCTCCGATTCGTACCAACCTGAGGCTGCAGTAGCGGCATTGATCTCGAAGACCTTTCCCAGGTTGCTGGTCGAGGCGAGGATTCGCGAATCCCGTTCCAACAAGCCTGTCACCTGCTCTTCGGGCACTTGCAGGAGAATAGTCACCGCTCGATTCCTATCCACTAAGAAGATCCTTCCTCGTTTTCCCGAACCAACCAGGACAGTTCCGTCATTGCGGACTAGCAGCGAGTAAAACAGATCTTCGTCGGAAGACAGGATGGTTTCGACAATGCTGTCCTTGGATATTCGATAAGCCTCGCTTTTCCGCTCTTCGGCATGCGTGGGACCCGTAGAGGGAGTACTCAGCTCTGTTTCATGACTTCCTGCCGGGCGCGCTCGCGCGACAATCCGAACGGGACCGCCGTGCGTTTTCGGCTCCTCGGCTTCGCCGTGCGGAGATTCACTGCTGCCGATGGCGGTAGCGTAAACCAAGCCGGCTCGGTCCACTGCCAGGCTTTTTATCTCAGACAGACTGGAGTCATAAATGACGAATGGCTTGCCCTTCGGATCAATGCGGTAAATGTAAGCGTTAGGCGAGCTGCCCGCCAACAGATCTTCTCCATCCATGGCCAGCGCCGTGATGTGCGTCTCAGGGCTGTCGTAGAACTGTGATCCTTCCCCTTTCGGATTCACCTTGAAAATGATTCCGCGCGGTCCAGTCCCGACAAAGAGATTGCCGTGACGATCCACAGTGAGCGACCAGATATACTTCTCTTTGGGATCGAAAATTTCCTTTGCCTGGCCGCTGGAAGAAATTTCATAAACCTTTCCATCGGGCGAGGAGCCGGCATACAATCGGCCGTCATTATCTGTTGCCAGGGCATAGATGGCAATTTCCTTCAGGGTCACCAGCTCAGACGATTTGCCGTTTGAAGAGAGTCGGAAGATCTTGCCTTCGTTGCCCGTGCCTAAAAAAACGTCGCCGCCTTTGTTTTGAACCATCGAGAAAACATAAGCCTGTGACGCGTTTCCCTTTTCCTCCAGCGACGGCGCCAGGATAATGCGCCCGTCGCTAGTCAGGGACACTCCGCGCAGCTTTCCTTTTAAGAATTCCTGTTGTGTGGAAAGGCTCCAGGTGCGCGGCTCGCTGGCGTGCGCGGTGATTGACAGGAATAACAGTAAAAGCACCCAAATAATTCGTTTCATTTCATTCTCCAAGCCAAAAAACAAAGTGTAGCAGAACAGCGCGGCGTTGCTAACCTCCAATCTATAGACCCACTGAACGGAGAGAGGGCCGGCAGCGTTTGCGCATTTCAAAAAAATTAAACCACGGGGAACACTGGGGACACGGGGAGATAAGGTTCTTCTATCAGCAACATCATTAGGGCAATTGAGCGGTTGCTTCTGGTCCCCGTGTCCCCAGTGTTCCCCGTGGTTCAGTCTTTCTCTCCGGGACAATCCTGGGGTACAACTCCAATCTAATAATTGACACACCATCAGCGGGCTATACGGCGCGCCTGACGGCGCGCACGCAAGATGCGTGCACTCCCAGGGTCCGATGGACGTGGTACTATGGGCCGGCGATGGAGCGCAGCGCCGATTGGATGGATCAAGCTCAGGGAGACCTGGAACATGCCCGTAACGATGTATCAGGCGGATTCTATGACTGGGCTTGCTTCTCGTCGCAGCAAGCGGCCGAAAAGGCCGTGAAAGCCGCATTCCAAATGGCGGCGCAGGAAGCCTGGGGACATTCTGTAGCTGATCTCCTCAAAGAATTGAGCAAATCGCGCGCGGTACCGTCGGAGTTGATTGATACGGCATTAGAACTGGACAAAGCTTACATTCCGACGCGTTATCCAAACGCTCATCCCTCGGGATCGCCACGCTTCCGATACACCAAAGCCGAAGCTGAGAGGATGATTCACAATGCCGAGAAAGTCATCGAGTACTGTAAAGGTCTTCTATCCTCGCTTTAGCTACGCGCAGCTTGTTGGCGTACTTGCACAGCATTTATCTCGCCTGGCTAGGACCTTCCCCTTAAAGCGAGCAGTACTTTTTGGTTCCTGGGTGCGCGGGAAGGCTACAGCCTTTAGCGATATCGACCTCCTAATTATTTACGAGGACCCGGTCCGTGAGGATGCCTACAGACTAATCTGGAACTCCCTGGACCTGCGGGGCCTGGAGTTGCATGTCTATACGGAGCGACAGGCAGAAGAGCACAAGGCAATGCTGGAACGCATGATTGAAAATGGAGTCGTGGTATTCCCTACGAAGACTAGCTAGTTTCTGTCGCGAAACTCG
>DASYPF010000037.1:0-23511 GCA_036006905.1 Acidobacteriota bacterium | reverse complement strand
GGTTTTTCATGCTGCTGTTAACTTGTCACTTCAAGCGGCCAGTGAACAGGAGCAAGAATAACCAGTGGGTGGCAGTGGCAAGTAATTGCTACTCCTGTCGATTTCTCACTGGTTATTCATGCTCCTGTTCACTTGTCACTTGAATGGCTTCGGGAGACCTGCGGCACAGGTGCAGACCCTCTTAATGCTGCTTCCTTCCGGACCTGACATGATTCGAGGAGCACCTTGCACAGGGCCCGAAGCCATTCAAGTGGCAAGAGACCAATTGCGGATTGCGAATTTCGGTTGCGGATTGAATTGAAGGTCCTAGAAAATCCGCAATCCGCAATCGGCAATCCGCAAATTTATTGCCTGCCACTTGAATGGCGGAAAGGGTGGGATTCGAACCCACGGTACGCTTTCGCGTACACACGCTTTCCAAGCGTGCTCCTTCAGCCACTCGGACACCTTTCCGCAACAATGCAAAAGTCTAATTATACATTCAAGTGGCAAGTTATCAGGGGCAAGTTATTAGGGGCAAGTTAGCAGGGGCAAGTTATCAGGTCACCGGTCACAAGTCTACAGGTCACAGGTCATCAGTTAACCAAGTCTGGAGGCCTCCGGATCCGTCACTCCTCGACCTGAGAACCTCTGACCCGTCGGCCTGTGACCTGATGACGTGTGACCTGTGACCTGATGACCTGTGACCCATGACCTGTGACCTATCGACCTGTGACCCGTCGACCCGACCTGTGACCCGATGATCTGTGACTGTGAACTGTATGACCCGATGACCTGTTGACCTGTTGACGGTTGACTGATAACTTGCCACTGGAATGTCTTACACAGTTATCGCGCGAAAATGGCGGCCTCAGAACTTTGAGGACGTAGTGGGCCAAAAGACCATCACGCAGACCTTGCAAAATGCCATTCGGTCGAAGCGGGTCGCGCACGCTTTTATTTTTTCGGGCGCTCGCGGCGTAGGAAAAACCACGACAGCTCGAATTCTGGCGCGCGCGCTGAACTGTCATCGAGGGCCGACGGCTGAGCCATGCGGGGAGTGCGTGTCCTGCATTGAAATTGCCGCTGGCAATTCACTGGACGTACAGGAGGTTGATGCCGCCTCGAACCGCGGCATCGACGATATCCGCGAACTGCGCGATAACATCAAGTACCGACCGGCGCGCGACCGCTTCAAGATTTTCATCATTGACGAAGTCCACATGCTGACCAATGAGGCTTTCAACGCGTTGTTGAAAACCTTGGAAGAGCCGCCCGAGCATGTGAAATTCATCATGGCCACGACAGAGCCGCACAAGGTCCCGGCCACGATTCTTTCGCGATGCCAGCACTTTGAGTTCAAAATGATCCCGTATCAGCAAATCCTGGATCGGTTGCGCCTGATCGCCGAGAGCGAGGGAATTCAGATATCGGATTACGCGCTGCGGCTGATCTGCAGCGCCAGCGAAGGGAGCATGCGCGACGCGCAATCGGCGTTGGATCAAGTCTTGGCGTTCAGCGGAAAGGAAGTACGCGATGAGGACGTACGGGCGCTGCTGGGAGTCATCGCAGAAGACTTGCTGAACACCGTCGTTGATGCGGTCATCGAGCGAAATCGGGGAGTGCTGCTTGATCAAGTCCATGAAGTCGCCGCCCATGGCCACGATCTGCGTGTTTTTTGCAGGAAATTACTCGAGCATTTTCGCCATTTGGTGGTAATCAAGGCTGCCGGATTTCGCGCTGAGACGATCCCGGTGACGTCATCACAGGCGGGAACTTTGCAGAGGCAGGTGGGCAATTTTTCTGAGATCGATTTGCTGCGCATTTACGACTTGCTGTGTCGCGCCGAAAGCGAGTTGCGCTGGCATCCACAGCCCTTGTTTCATCTGGAGGTTACGCTGCTGAAAATCCTTCAGCTTCCGCACCTGAAGGAAATTGAAAAACTTCTAGCCGGAACGGGTTCGCCTTCGCCTGCCGCGCAAACGTCTCCGAGCCGATCGGCTTCCGAAGATGATCCAGCGCCCCAGACTGCATCGGTATACCGAGGATTTGAGCCCGTCGAGCCCGCCCGGCAACCGCTCGAGCCGGACACCTCCATTGATGTTGATCCACAGTTGCGGAGTTTGCTCGAAGCAGTGCATCAGCAGCGTCCGTCGCTTTCAGCGTGCCTGGACAAAGCGCAATTGGAGAAGCACCCAGGACGATTGGTTATTCGCTTCGGGGAGAAGCAGAGATTTCACAAGCATCTTCTGGAAGAATCAGCCAACCTTGAATTTCTGCAGACGCAGTGCCGCAGTTTTTTCGGGGCTTCCTGCACGATTCAAGTCGAGATTCAAGCGCCGGCGGAAGGCGTTGCGCCTGCGGCCAAAACGCATCGTGCGTTAAAGGATCCGCGAGTACAACTCTTGACCGAAGCGTTTCCCGGTAAAATATCTATCGAGGATTTGGAAGAACGGTAGTTGTGCATGGATGGGTGTCAGTGGTCCGTTGTCCCTGGTCAGTGGTCCGTGGTCAGTGGTCCGTTGTCCGTGGTCAGTCGTCCGTTGTCCGTGGTCAGTTGTCCGTTGTCCGTTGTCCGTGGTCAGTGGTCTGCTTTTGCCAGCAGGCTGGTATTTTCAGTTTCGGTGCCAGCAATGGATTCTGAATGCCAGAAGTTCTTCAGACGAACGAACAGCGGACCACTGACAACGAACAACGGACAACGGACAACTGACAACCGACGACCGAGAGGAGAAGAACGCAATGAGCAGCAATTTTCAGCAGCTTATCATTCAAGCTAAAAAGATGCAGGAGAAGCTGCAGAAAGACATGGCCGAGTTACGGGTCGAAGCCACAGCCGGCGGAGGAATTGTGAGCGTGGCGATGAACGGCAGCAAGCAATTGCTCTCGGTAAAGATCGATAAAGACGCGCTCGAAAACGATGTGGAAATGCTGCAGGACATGATTGCTGCGGCCGTCAACGAGGCAAGCCGCAAAGTCGATGAAGCTTTGGGGAACCAGTTGAGTGGGCTGGCTGGAGGGCTGAATTTGAAGGGATTGTTTTGATGGAAGACCTCGCCGGGCCGGTTGCTCGACTGATCGAAGAGTTTAAGAAGTTTCCGGGGATTGGTCCGAAATCAGCGCAGAGGCTGGTATTTTCATTGGTCCGAAGGAGCGCAGAGGATTGCACCCGGCTGGCTCAGGCCATCGTCGATTTAAAACAGCAGATTCGACTTTGTTCCGATTGCAACAACATAGCCGATGTCGATCCTTGCCACTTCTGCTCTAATCCTTCGCGTAACCATCAACTGATTTGCGTGGTGGAGGAGCCTTTTAATGTCTACTCCATTGAAAAGACGCGGGATTTCCGGGGCGTGTACCATGTCCTTCACGGAGCTCTTTCTCCCATTAATGGAATTGGCCCGGAGGATCTAAAGATAAAAAATTTATTGGTTCGCATTCAACGAGACAACGTGGAAGAAGTTATTCTGGCAACAAATCCAAATATCGAAGGGGAGGCCACCGCCATCTATTTGTCCCGCCTCCTCAAGCCACTGGGCATGCGCGTGACCCGCATTGCCCTCGGTATCCCGGTGGGCAGCGATCTGGAATATGCTGACGAAGTGACGTTGTCTAAAGCGCTGGCGGGGCGCCGCGAGATGGAGTAGCAGTTCCAGGCACGAGAGCAGACGGCAGGAGGCAGGAGGCAGACGGCAGGAGGCAGTCGGCAGGAGGCAGGAGGCAGGAGGCAGGAGGCAGGAGGCAGGAAAAGCGTCATTGGTCGTTCGTCATTCGTCATTCGTCATTCGTCATTCATCATTCATCGTCTGCCTCCTGCCGTCTGCCTCCTGCCGTCTGCCTCCTGCCGTCTCCCTAAGTCCCCCTAGTGATTAAAAAAACCACATTAAGCTTCACTTTTCTTGCAACCCTGGGCAGCCTCACCGCGTCTGGAAAAACATCTGTTGAGTTTGTTTCACAAGGGACAGTTAAGGGGTACTTATGTCCGACAACTGTGATACCCTGACGGGCGAGTTGGTCAAGTCTGAGCAAACAATTTCTGAAGAAGATTTTTCTTCCATGAGCACCTCAAGAGATGACGTCGAAACATCCGGCGTCGATGACACTGAAGACCAACACCTTCCTGAACCAGATCCCACGGCACTGTACTTCAAGGAAATGGGGCGGGTTCATCTTCTGGATCGCCAATCGGAACTGGAAATAGCTCAGCGTATTGAAAAGGGAAAGAGGAATGTCGAAGCAGTTCTCTCGGGAACGAGTTATCTAGCGTATACGGTAATCGATTGTAAAAACCGCCTATTGCTCCGCAGCATGAAGATCAAGAATTTCTTGGCCTTAGCGAATGATTTGAGACGTAAAGAGCTGAAAACCATTCGAATTGAAACAGTCGCCAAAATCGACGCGCTGGAAAAACAACTTAAGAAGTTCGAGGCCACTCTGGAGAAACATGCTGAGGCGGCGCGGGAGGGCGCGGCTCAATGGCAGCGCAGAATGGCGCAAAAGATCCGCGCTCTGGGGATCAGCTACGATGTCATCAACAAGCACGCCGAGGTTTATCTGCGTCTGGATGGCGAGTTGCGCCGCTCCATGTTTCGAAGAGTGCGCCAGCATGGAAGCGCCGAGAAGATCCAGGCGGAAGAGGCGAACATCCGACGGATTGAAAAGCAACTTCATGCTTCACGCGATGAGATCATCAAGACGGCAGAAATTTTGCGCCGCCATCAAATGGAAATCCAGCGCGCCAAAGACGAATTGACGGCCGCCAACCTTCGTCTGGTGGTCTCGATTGCAAAGAAATATTCGTCTCGGAATCTGCACTTTCTGGATTTGGTGCAAGAAGGAAATATCGGTTTGATGCGCGCCGTGGAGAAGTTCGATCACCACCGCGGTTATAAATTTTCTACGTATGCCACCTGGTGGATACGCCAGGCGATTACCCGCGCCATCGCCGATCACGGCCGTACCATCCGCATCCCCGTTCATATGGTGGAGACGATAAACAAGGTCTTCAAAATGGTGAACGAATTCATCCAGGATAACGGCTGCGAGCCGACCGAGGAAGAAATCGCGCGAGCGATGAAAATGCCTGCCAGAAAGGTTCGCAGGATCATGAAAATCTCTCTAGAGCCGGTGTCGCTGGAAGCGATGGTGGGCGATGACGAATCCACCAGCGTGAGCGACTTCATCGCGGACAAGACGACGGTCAACCCAGACGACAATGTTCTGCGGGAAATGCTGGGAAAGTACACTGATGCCATTCTGCGCAGTCTCGCTCCGCGTGAAGAGCAGATCATTCGCCTGCGGTTTGGACTCTGCGATGACGCCAAAGAACACACTCTAGAAGAAATTGGTCGCATCCTTGGCGTCACTCGGGAGCGTATTCGCCAAATTGAAAAGAAGGCAATTACCAAGCTGCAGCAACGCCTCCGATTTCGTATGGTTCAGGAACTGGCTCCGAGGGCCGACCAAATCGATCTCTTTTCGGCGCGGCGAAAAGTTATGCGTTCAGCGGACGTCGGCTAATCTAATAATTCAGCAGATTGGCGGGTTAGTAATCAAGTCAGCAGGTCTGCAAGTCAGCATTCACAGGTCATCCGGTCAGCAGGTCACAGGTCACAAGTCAACAGGTCACAAATCAACAGGTCACAGGTCAGCAGGTCACAGGTCACAAGTCAACAGGTCACAAGTCAACAGGTCACAGGTCAGCAGGTCACAGGTCATCAGTTAACCAAGTCTGGAGGCTTCCGGATCCGTCACTCCTCGGCCTGCTGACCTATGACCTGTTGACCTGCAGACCTGCTGACCTGCTGACCTGCTGACCTGTGACCTGTGACCTGATAACCTGCTGACCTGTGACCCGTGGACCTGCTGACTTGATAACCGGCCAACATGTTAACCTAATTCGCACGTGGGCCTCGGGTCCTGTAAAATAAACGACGGTATGAAAAACCGCAGGTTCCTGTTGCTGATTACCGCATTTTTTGCCGCTCTGGCGGTATTGCTGATCCTTGCTTTCTACCAGCATCGCCAGGAACGGTATGGCCTCTTTCTTATGGAGGACCCGGAACAGTTAGTTCAGCAAATTGAGAGTGAAGCGGATTTGCTCCGCGAATTTCAGCAGGAGCGCGCCGAGGCGGGCAGCAGCGTTGCTGAACGCCTGTTGATCGAGAATTTGATCGATCTGGAAAAAGAGAAAATTAGATCGCTTACTGCATTGGCTGACATCCAGTTGAAGCGACTGGCGCCGCAAGGCACTAGCGGCGCGAATCTGGATCCTGAAGTGCGGGCTTTGCAAGACCAGATAGACGCCAGGAAGGCACAACTGCAATCTCTCCCTGCCGATCAACAGGAAAAGGTCCGCGAGGAAATGCACCAGCTGCAGCATCGGCTGGAGCTGGCCGAGGTGCGGTCCGAGCAGAGAGCAGCGCCTGCCCCAAAAAAGCTCGACCAACTGACGTCGGCCCAGTTGTCGCTAATTCAGGACAGGCTCAGGAGCATCGAGAAGGGTATCGCCGAAGAGAAAGCGGTTCCCAGGACGGACCGCATTGAGAGTAGTTCGGGAATGTGGGCCGACATCGCCGGGCTATTGAGAGTCTTCAGCCGAAGCCGACGCATCGACAATTATCGGAAAAACATCTCGCGACAAGAACAGGTCATTGATGCCTTCCAGAACAAGTTGCTGCAGGGACACACCGCAATAATGAAGAAGCTGTCTGGGGAGGCAGGCGCGCAAGTTGCGGATATCTCCCAACACCATGAATCCGAGCAACAGATCGAAGGGGCGCGCAAAATTCACGCCGCCGTGAAAGAGCAGACCAACATGCTGTCCCGCTGGGCGGACAGCCTTGCAAGGGACAGCGTCGATCTGATCTTCCAGCTCCTGGCGCGCATGGTGCTCCTCGCCATTGTGATCATCGCGATCATGTTGGTGGCATACCTGCTTCGCGAAGTTCCTGAACGTTTCGTTCATGATGAGAAAAGCCGCTACTATTCGAGAAAAATCATCGGGTTTCTCACTTATCTTGCCATGGTTCTGTCGGTGGTGTTCGCGCTGGTGGGGCAGTTCGCTTACATTGGTCCCGCGCTCGGTCTGGTCGGCGCCGGAATCGCCATCGCACTGCAGGACGTCATTGTCAGTGTGGTAGGTTGGTTTTTCATCATCGGCCGCTTGGGGCTTTCAGTGGGGGATCGAGTGGAAATCGACAAAGTCAAGGGTGACGTTATTGATATCGGAGTATTCCGTACGGTGATGTTGGAAATTGGAAACTGGGTGACGTCTGAGCAGGCGACGGGCCGAGTCGTCTTTTTCCCGAACAGCTTCGTTTTCCGCAAGCATTTTTTTAATTATCACATCGGCACACGCTATGTTTGGGACGAACTTCAGGTGACCCTCACATACGAAAGTAATTGGCGCAAAGCGAAAGAGGCCTTTCTCAAGATCGCCAGCGAGACAGTGGCTCCCGACATAGCGGAAGCCGAGCGTGAAATGCGCATGATGGCGCGGCGCTTCCTCCTCAAGGTAGGCAAATTGACTCCGATTGTCTACACCCAGATGGCTGACAGCGGCGTATTGCTAATGATCCGCTATGTCGTTCCGGTACGTGCCCGGAGAAGCTATTACGATGAGATTACGGAGAAGGTTTTGAGCTACGTGGAAGGCGAGCCGGATTTAGACTTGGCTTATCCGACACGCCGAAACCTTTCGGAATCAATTCCTCATGTCGAGTCTCAGAAAGAGGTGCATCGAAAGCTACATCCCCACAGCGTGGATCGTGCCCAGGGAGACGTGGCGCCAATTCAGGAAAGAACTCCAACGGCAGTGGATGTGAAGGAATGATTCGATTGCGGATTGCGGATTTCGGATTGCGGATTGCGGATTATATCAATTGCGGATTGAGGATTGCGAATTTCGGATTGTGAATTGTGAATGAGGCAGCAGTCCGTTGCCGTTGCCTGTTCTCTGGAGTGGTTGAGCAATCGGCCATGGACACTAACAACGGGAGTTTTTTCAATCCGCAATCCGAAATCCGCAATCCGCAATTGATATAATCCGCAATCCGAAATCCGCAATTGGTTCACGGTTTCAGCGAATGAAGGTTGCCATCATCACCATCAGTGACGGTTGTTTCCGCGGCACGCGAGTGGACGCGTCCGGCCGGGTTTTAAAGGAAGCGATCAAAGCTGCCGGCTGGGAGGTCATCAGCCATGAACTGTTGCCAGATGAGCTTGATGTATTGGCGGCGAGGTTCCGTGAGGTGTGCGATCAGCAGAAGCCTCAGTTGCTTGTTACCACCGGTGGGACCGGGCTTGGGCCGCGAGACGTGACTCCTGAGGCGACCTCCATGGTGGCCGATAGACTGGTACCGGGGTTAGCCGAGCTGATGCGCATGGAAGGTTTGAAAAAAACTCCGCGGGCCGCGCTCAGCCGCTCCTTGGCCGCGATTCGGAAGCAGACTTTGATTCTTAATTTGCCGGGCAGTCCTAAAGGAGCGCAGGAGAGTTTCGAAGCGGTATTGTCGCTGTTGCCTCATGCGGTGGAGATTATTGATGGAGGTGGCCATTGATTGTCAGTGGTCCGTTGTCAGTTGTCCGTGGTCCGTTGTCAGTGGTCAGTGGTCAGTGGTCAGTGGTCAGTTGTTCAGAAGAACCTTGTGGCACTGAGAACTCGCCGCTGATTGAAACTCAAAGCATCACCCTGCCGGCAAGAGCAGACCACTGACAACAGACGACTGACAACGGACCACTGACCACGGACCACTGACCACAGACAAACAGCAACTTCCAATGATCGCTCTCGTCAATGAAGAAATACGCGCAGCAGATTGGATTGCGAAGATCGCCCGGCCGGAGGCGGGCGCGGTCGTCACCTTTGAAGGCGTGGTTCGCAATCACGCCCATGGGAAGAACGTGACTTCGCTGGAATATCACGCGTATCGCCCGATGGCCTTGCGAAAGCTCGAGGAAATCGAGCGGTACGCGCTTGATCGCTTCCCCATTCTGGATGTAGCGCTGATACATCGACTCGGTCCACTGGCTATCGGAGAGACCAGTGTGCTGGTAGTGGTCGTGTCCGAACACAGAGATGCAGCCTTTCGCGCCTCCCGCTATTGCATCGATACATTAAAAGAGACAGTCCCCATCTGGAAGAAAGAGTACGGGGAAGAAGGGGAGTATTGGATCGAAGGAGACCGGGAGGCGGGAGGATGAAATTGCGAATGACGAAGGATGAAATTGCGAATGACGAAGGATGAAATTGCGAATGACGAAGAAATGAAATTGCGAATGACGAAGTTCGAATGACGAACGACAACTTGGTAGCATCATAATTACTCCATTCGAATTTTCATCATTCGTCATTCGAACCTCGTCATTCGCAATTTCATTTCTTCGTCATTCGCAATTTCATCCTTCGTCATTCGCAATTTCACCCTCCGCTGACCGGCGGAAAGACACCCACTTCGTCGTCGCCTGAAATGATCTGATCGGGCGCGGCCATCTCCTGATTTACGGCCACTAGAATCCTCTGTAAATCGTAGCCGCGAAGCATAGAGAACTTTTCCTGAAGCGCGCGCACCAAAGACGCGGCCGTGCACGGTGGGTCCACTTCCAAAGTGATCTTGCGCGAGCCCGCAATGTCTGCGAAAGTGGCAAACAATAACACCTGCAATTTCATCTTTCCCAGTATAGCGGAAAGTTTAAGAAGGGCACATGATCGGTGGCCGCGGGCTTGGTGGCGGCACCCACAGAGCCGCGACCGGAAGGGAGCGGCGCGCCAGCTTGAGGCGTTGCGATGTGCTTGCCGTTAAAGTCATTGCCCATCAGGCTTGCAAAATCGGACCGTCCACATTGTTGGTGCAACAACTCTGCGCTGCTGCCGTCGCAAAGTGTCATATTGGCGCGCCGCTCCCTTCCGGTCGCGGTTCTGCGGTGCCGGCGTCAACACGGCCGTACACCATCCCGATGGCACAGAGAAATTCTTTCACACCTTCTATCGGCGGATGGCGGATGTTACAATCAGCATTCAACGACGCTGGCGATACAAGCTTCGACCAACGGCCACAAATGACGAATGAGAATTGATACTTCCTTATCAGCCGTGTTAGCCCGAGTCCTCTTCGTCGCCTGGTTGGCATTTCAGTTTGCAACCTCGGCGCAAGCGGCTGTGTTACGCGTGGATATAGACGGGCCGATCGGACCCATTACCGCTGAATTTATCCAACGGTCTCTCGTGGAAGCGTCCCGTCAAAACGGAGCCCTTCTGGTGGTGCGGCTGAAGACTCCAGGCGGTCTTGGCGTCTCGATGGAGGACATCGTCGAGAAGATCTTAAATTCGCCCGTTCCGGTGGCAGTTTATGTCGCGCCCAGTGGAGCGCACGCGGCCTCAGCCGGCTTCTTTATTCTGCTGGCTGCTGATGTGGCCGCCATGTCGCCCGGAACCAGTACCGGAGCCGCGCATCCCGTTTTTCCCATTGGAAACGAGAACAAGATTCTGCTCGACAAGGCAACCAACGACGCTCTTGCCAGCTTGCGAAGCGTTGCCGACAAACGAGGACGCAACAAGGAGGTGGCGGAGAAGGCTGTCCGCGAAAGCATGGCTTTTACCGAAAAGGAGGCGCTGGAGGGGCATTTGATCGACTTCATCGCCAAAGATGAGGCCGATTTGTTAAGACAAATCGACCAGAATCCATCCCTGGCCACGCGGATTCACCGACCCGTGTCGGGACAGCCGGTGCAGACATTGGAAATGAGTTTCCGCCAAAAGCTGCTGGCGGCGCTGTCCAATCCCAACCTGGCGGTGATTCTTGGTATTCTCGGTCTGCTTGGCATTTACGTTGAATTTACCCATCCGGGTCTGATTCTGCCTGGCGTGGTGGGAGCGATCGCCTTCCTGCTGGCACTGCTTGGGTTTTCCTTGCTTCCCATCAATTACATTGCCGTGCTTTTGATTCTGCTGGCTTTGGGACTTTTCGTCGCGGAGGTCAAGATTCAAGGGTTTGGCGCACTGGGTGTGGCCGGAGCTATCGCCCTGGTTCTCGGGATCCTGTTCCTGGTGGAGACTCCCAATCCTGATTTGCGCGTGCAACTTCCCGTGGCTCTCGGGGTCGCGCTGCCCTTTGCTCTGATCTTCATTCTCCTTCTCCGGCTGGTGATAAAGACGCACGCGCGACAGGTGCAGACTGGATTGGAAGTGCTGGTGGGACAGATTGGGACGGCGGGCAGCCCGCTGTCTCCGGAAGGCAAAGTTTTCATAAGCGGCGAAATCTGGGACGCTTATTCGCACACGCCTGTTGAAAAAGGCAAAAGGGTGCGCGTAGTAAAAGTGGAAAACATGAAGTTGAACGTGGAGGAAGTTTCGAATTTCGAATGACGAATTCATTGTCCGTGGTCCGTGGTCCGTGGTCCGTTGTCCGTTGCAATTAGCTTTCAGCCGTCAGCCATCAGCTTTCAGCTTCAGGTGAGAGATTCTGATTGCTGAAGGCTGATAGCTGATAGCTAGCTGAGAGCTGACAGTTTACGGACCACGGACAACTGACCACGGACAACTGACAACGGACAACGCTTTCGACTTAACGAGGAGGCTGCATGAGCAATTCTTTTTTGATTTTTGTTGGCATTCTGTTGCTCTACCTGTTCAGTGTGATCAACATCCTGAAGGAGTATGAGCGCGCTGTTGTCTTCAGGCTTGGACGGATACTGGAAAAATCCAAAGGTCCGGGAGTGATCCTGGTTTTCTGGCCCATCGATAAGATAGTGCGTGTCAGCCTGCGCACGATCACGCTCGAAGTTCCGCCCCAAGACATCATCACCCGTGACAACGTTTCAGTTAAAGTGAACGCGATTGTCTACTTCCGGGTGGTCGATGCCAACAAAGCGATTGTGTCAGTGGAGAATTATCTCTATGCAACTTCGCAACTGGCGCAGACGACGCTGCGGTCGGTTTTGGGAGAAGTGGAGTTGGATGACCTGTTGAGCAAGCGGGAGACACTCAATATCAAGCTGCAGACCATTCTCGACCAGCATACCGACCCCTGGGGAATCAAAGTTGCTTTGGTTGAAGTCAAACAGGTCGATCTTCCGCCCGACATGCAGCGTGCCATGGCCAAGCAGGCCGAAGCGGAACGCGAGAAACGAGCAAAAATCATCCATGCTGAAGGGGAGGCCATGGCCGCGACTCGCTTGTTCGATGCGGCTCAGATCATCGCCAAGGAGCCCGTCACGCTGCAGTTGCGTTACCTCCAAACCCTTACTGAGATCGGAGTAGAAAAAAACACTACCATTGTCTTTCCTGTACCCATTAACATCCTGGAATCCTTCCTCGGAGGAAAAAGGTCAGCTTGATTCGAGACCGAAACGCGGTAGCCGGTTTTTTAGTTTTGGTGCTGATCATAATGGCATTTTATTGCCTGGGCCTGATGCTCGGCCTGAGTGGCGCAGAGGGGAGTCAGCCGGCTCCCTCTCGCCAGACGTCCAAAAAATCGAAAACAGACCAAATCGATCCTCGTAGCCAGTTGGATTTCATCAATTCTTCGGTCGACGGTGGAGGCGGTCCGGTCGCTTCAAAACCGCAGCCCAAGGAGTCTGCTGTAGTGTCCGGCGGCGGAAAGAGTGTCCCGGTTGAAAGGGCCAACGCCGCGCACTCGGTTTTGACGGTGCAGGTGGGAGCATTTGAAAAGAAGCGCGATGCTCAGAAGGTAGCCGATGAACTCTTCCGGCGAGGCTACAGCACGCGCATCGTGCCTCCGTCGGACAACCGGAACGATTCGAAGTTTCGCATTTATGTCGGAAGTTATCCCGATCGGACGCGCGCCGAAGTAGTTGCGCAGGAATTGAGGAAACTGGGCTATAAGGCCCGCGCTAATGATTGACGGCCGTTCACCCGAATTATTCATGGCGAACTTCGTTCCAATCACTAGATTTAGACACAAAGCCATCTACGTTCACGATCACGTCCACATCCACGACCACGATAACGAGAACGTGGCCGCAGACGTGGTCGTGGACGTGGACGTGATCGTGAACGTAGACGGTCTTCAAAATCGTTGATTCCGAGCTCCTTCAATCTCTCTGTTTGGCAGGTAGTTGGAAAAAACGACGAACAATGACGTTTGCGATTCCGATTCCTTCTCAAACACCGCGCGGTCGCGGTTCGGTACCGATGACTGGTGACCGATGACCGGTGACCGATGACCGATGACCGATGACCGATGACTGATGAGCGATGACCGATGACTGATGACCGATGACTGATGAGCGATGACTCCCGTCCCGTCTTTGCCATCCTCAAGAACGCCGTGCTCTGCATCTTTGGTGGCTGGCTGCTCGCCTCGCTCTTCCCGAATTTTGATCTGTCGTTTTTGGCCTTCGGGGCGCTGCTGCCGTTTTTTTATCTGCTGGAAGATTCGCCGGGCTGGCAGCGATTTGTCCTGCCGTGGAGCGCGCTGCTGGTATTTTTTCTTGTCCTTTTGTATTGGATTCCACGCGTGCTGGTGGTCTACGGCCAATTGCCCTGGCTTTTGGCCATTCTGCTCTACGTGACCCTGGGTCTTGCACTGGCGTTGTTTTACGCGCCAGTTGTGGTTTGCTTTATTTTCGCCAGGGCAATTCGTCCCTGGTGCGGATACGCCTTATTCCCGTTTGCCTGGGTGACCTGCGATCTTCTACGTAACTTCTGGATGGTAAACGGATTTCCTTGGGGCTCGCTCGGTTATTCACAAATCAACTACTGGTGGGCTCAAATGGCTGACATCGGCGGGATCTACCTGGTGACTTTTCTAGTGGTATCGGTCAATGCACTGTTGGCCTATGCTGTGTTGTATCGATCCGTGTTGATCCCTGCGTGCGCGGTGGCCGCCTTGTTGATGACGTCCGCGCTGTATGGGTTACAGAAGCAGAAGAACAGATACTTCCCATCGAATCTCGCGGTGGGAATAGTGCAGCCTGTAATTCGTTTCGATCTCTCCCGGCATGACATGGAACAGAAGTATCTATCAGAAATCCCTGCGTTGATCAGAAAGCTGGCTGCGCAAGGCGCGCGGCTTGTGGTGCTGCCGGAAGCGCCTGTGGTGTTTGATTACTATCGTGATCGGCCATTCGCCGAACTTTTGGGCCAACTGGCGGTAAACGAGAAGATTACCTTGATCTTCAACAATACCACTGCTTCGGAAACCGGCAATTACTACAACAGCATGGTCTTCGTGCGGCCTGACGGCTCAAGCGCCGGACGCTATGATAAAATCCACCTGGTCCCGTTCGGAGAATATGTCCCCGCCGCTCGTTGGCTCTCATTTGTTCGCCCTCTGGTGCAGGAAGTAAGCAACTTTTCTCCTGGCGACCAGGTTTTGGTAGCGGATACTGGAGGAGTTCGCGTGGGCGGCTTCATTTGCTACGAGGCAATCTTCCCTGAGTTGGTCCGGAGTTTTGTCGCAGAAGGCGCTCAGATTCTGGTCAATATCACCGACGACGCCTGGTATGGAAGAACTGCTGCTGCGGCACAGCATTTTCAAATGGCAAGGATGCGTGCTATCGAAACACGCCGCTATCTGGTGCGCGCTGCCAACAGCGGTATTTCCGCCATCGTGGATCCGAACGGTCGAGTTAAGCGCCAACTCGGGATATTTCAGGAGGGCGGGATTCTGGCCGGCACGCGACCGCTGCGGGAATATACGTTTTACGCGCGACATGGCAACTTGTTTGCTCAGTTGTGCGTCTTGGTTTTTGGCGGGGGATTAGGTGCAGGACGACTGTACAATAGAAAATTGAACCGTTAACCCGAATTATTCACAAATGTTCACCGCAGAGGCGCAAAGAGCGCAAAGATAACGCGGAGAACGGGGCTGAAGCTTGGAGTGTGAAGGCTCCTCTAGAGAGTGCATCCTGTTGTTAGATGCTCCGTCTTCATACTCCAAGCTTCAGCCCTATTCTCTGCGTTACCACTGTGCTCTCTGCGCCTCTGCGGTGAACATTTGTGAGTAATTCGGGTTAGCTTGTAGCAGAGGAGATGACCAGCAAGTGATTGACGAACTTCGGCAGAAATTCGATGCTTTAAAGGAAAAAGTACACGCCATACGGGTCTATCTTTGACGTTCCCACTCGAGAAGGAGAACTGCAGGAGCTGGAGCGACGGATCACCCAACCCGATTTCTGGAAATCTCAGGAAGAAGCCCAGCCAATTTTGCAGCGGCGCAGCCAAATCGAAAACGAGTTGAAGTCGGCAGCCGAGCTTGAGAAACACATCGAAGACGCTGGGATTTTATTTCAACTTTGCGAAGAAGGCGAGCCTGTGCTGGATGACTTAAAAAATGAACTGCATCTTCTGGAAGAAAAAAGCGGAGCCTTGGAGATCAAAACGCTGCTTTCAGGCGAACATGACCAAGCCAATGCCATTGTGACCATTCATCCGGGAGCCGGGGGAACGGAAAGCCAGGATTGGGCGGAAATGCTGCTGCGCATGTATCTCCGCTGGGCCGAGAATCATGGTTATAAGGTCCAAATGGTGGATCATCAGGTGGGAGAAGAGGCGGGAATTAAATCCGCCACATTCACGGTGAGTGGAGACTATGCTTATGGATATCTTCGTTCCGAAATTGGAGTCCACCGCCTGGTGCGCATTTCTCCTTACGATGCCAATTCCCGGCGCCACACCAGCTTCGCCTCGGTGTTCGTTTCGCCCGAAATTGACGAGGATATCGAAGTAAAGATTGAAGAGAAGGACCTGCGCATAGATACTTACCGCTCATCAGGCGCTGGGGGCCAGCATGTCAACGTCACCGACTCGGCGATCCGCATCACTCACTTGCCTACGGGAATTGTGGTCTCTTGCCAGAACGAGCGCTCGCAGCACAGGAATCGTGACATGGCGATGAAAATCCTGAAGTCCAAGTTGTATGAGCTGGAGTTGGAGAAGAAACGTCAAGAGCTGGCGCGCATCGAAGATTCCAAGTCCGACATAGGATGGGGGAGCCAGATTCGGAGTTATGTTTTGCACCCCTATCGCCTGGCAAAGGATCATCGCACCAAGAAAGAAGTGGGTGATGTCGATAGTGTGCTGGACGGAAAGATCGATGCGTTCATCATCGAATTTCTGCAGCTGCAGAAGGGATTGAACGCCGGAGTCGTCGAGCCGCGCTCGGGGGGAAGCAACAGGAAGGGATAATTGCGTTCAAAGGGCCTCAGCGCAGATTGTCTTTGTAAGAAACGATTAGCCTGAAGCATGGACAACGAACAACATCAAAAAGAAGAAACAATAGAGAGCCTAAGAGCTGAAGTGCAGAGGCTGCGGCTGGCCTTGCAGCAGGCAACCCGGCAACCCGGGCCGAGGCCGATTGGCTTCAGGATTGCCTCACTGAAGCGCAGCTTCGTTATCGCTCTGATTATAGGGAGCTTGGTTGCGGCTGCCTGGCTGTCGTTGTCGCCAAAAGCTCGCAATGCGCTGCTGCGCCGGTTGGTCAGTGAGGACCGCATAGCCCTGGCATCCTCTATCACCAGGCGTGATGTCGCCATAGCCCAGCCAGTTGAGTTGAGTACAATCGTTAAGAGGTCAGAACCGGTCCGGCCGCAGCCTGCCGAGCCGGCACCTCCACCACAGATCGCTCGCAATGAGCCAGTCCGGCGGCTGCCTTCTTCGGCGACTCCCAAAGCATCGCGCCAGACCACCTCAGTGGAAGTGAGCAAACCTTCGCAGCCGGAGGGTCCCGCACCGCATCTAGTCCGTGAGGCAACCGAGCCTGCGCAGAGCACTCCCCGTCCTCCGAAGGTGTCGCAGGCCAGCGGTGGGGATGCCTACAATTTGGTTCTCTCCAGCCGGCCCAAGATGAAACAGCTCGTCTCTCAAGGGCCGGCCCGATGGAATGTCGTGAAAGAAGACAATGGAGTAATCTGGGTTGACATTGTGATTGCAAGGGATGGAGAACAGCATTACATTTGGGCCGTTGATCTACAGAAGCGAACCGTAGAAGCGCTCAGTCAGGCCGCGCGTAACTTGGAGGGTTAATGTCAGTTAGCGGACGCGCATTGAAAGAGCATATCGAGAGCCAAGCCGGCATTGCCTTCATGGAAAGGCCCTCAGGATGGAAGGGCCCCTGCCCTTTTGAAGAAGACCTCGCTGGCGACTCATTCGTGGTTTTCAACCTGAAAGACGGCGAATTCTTTTGTCTTAGCTGTAAAGCCAAAGGAGGGATCGAGGAGTTCAACCGGCTTTGGGGTGAACATCAGACGGCCAGGCAGAAGGCGGCGCCACCTCAGCAGGAGTCTGCGCCCCAAGCATCTGTTGAACCGCCGGGTTCCTTCTCCCCACAACGCTCAGTCGCCACTCAGACGGCGCCTTCGGCGGCAGTAGTCGTGACGGAAGATGTGCGGCAGCATTTGGAAACGTTGCAGCGGCAGGCAGACGGTCTGCTGAGCCTGGTTGGGCAGCACGAGAGTACTTTGGCCGAGATCAAACAGATGCTGGTGGAGCGCAAATCGGAGAAGGTGAAAGCAGAAAGCGACGTCAGTGCTCAGCGGGAAGCGATCATCGAAGTAAAACAGATGCTGATTGCAGCCAAGAAGAACCGGGACCTGATTGAGGCGGACGTGCGTCTGCAGAAGCATGCTCTTACCGAAATTCGCGAATTTCTGTTCGAAGAAAAGAAGGAGCGCGAGAAGCGCGAAAGTGAGAGCGGCCCGAAGCAGGAGAGTTTGACCGAGATCAAGAAGCTGTTGTTGGAGAACAGCCCGCAGCAGGACAGCCTGGCCGAGATCAAGAAATTATTGTTGGAGAGCAGGGAGGAAAGACAAAAGCTGGAAAGCGAGTTGCGCCAGCAGCTGAAAGCAAACAAGGATCTGGAATTGCAGTTGAGTCGTTGGTATCAGGTCAAGTCCGAATTGGAGTCCTTTGTTCAAAATCTGGAGAATTTCGGTAAAAAAGTGCGTACGGAATTCCTGAAATGAAACGCCTTTTGCACACGTTTCTTGCGCCGTGGCTTAGTATTGTAGCGAGCGACCTCATGCCGCCACCACGGGGCTTGTCCCCGTGGAGCCGTGATTGGAAACTAAGAGCGGCCCTATGCGCACCAAGCGAACTAGCGCCGCTGGGGCTGGCTTTAGAGCGCCGCCATGCGTCAGGGACGATTTGCTGATTACAGGAAAAGTCCCATAGCATCCAATCAACACTTTGTACATTCCATAACTGATTTTGAGCAATCTCACTCTCGCCTGCTGGGGACTCACGGTGCGAGATCCCGTGTTTTCATAACGTGCAACGAACCAAGTTTTCCTTGACTTGGGGGGTTTCAGTTGTGAACAGTAGCGAAGCAAGATTGGAAGGATGGGGAGGATGAATGTATTTGGAGCACTGGGGGTTGAAGGAGAAACCCTTCGAGAACACTCCAGATCCTAAGTTTTTGTATCTCTCCGCCGAGCACCGCGAGTGCCTGAAACGCATGCTGTATGCCCTCACCGACCATAAAGGGTGTGCCTTGCTCACTGGGGAATACGGATGCGGAAAGACCGTTCTGGTGCGAACGGTTGTCGAATCTCTCGACCCGAACCGATACGAACTGGCGCTGATCAACTACCCGATATTTGTCGCAGGTGAGTTTCTGCGAGAGATCCTCAATCAATTTGGAGTTGAACCCAAGCCCGGCACGCGTTTGGAGGTATTTCACCAGATTTCGGATTATGCCTTCGACAACGTCAAGAAGGGAAAGCAGAACCTGGTGGTCATCGATGAGGCCCAACTGATTGAGGATCCGCAGGTATTTGATGAAGTCAGGCTGCTGTTGAACATGCAGCTTGAAGACCGCTTTCTCAACACTATCTTTCTGGTGGGGCAGCCGGAACTGCGTGAGAGGGTCATGCAATATCCCCAGTTGGAGCAGCGCATCGGCGTGAAATACCACCTCCACCGGTTTGGTGATGAGGACACGGTTGGGTACATACGTCATCGTCTGAAAATCGCCGGCGCAACGCGAGAAATCTTCACGCCGGAAAGCTACTATTTGATTTTCAAGATCAGCTATGGTGTCCCCCGCCGTATCAACAATCTTTGCGATCTGTGCCTGCTCGAGGGCGCCTCTAGTGACGCCAAGTCCATCGACGATTCGGTCATCAAGAAGATTCTGTAACGAAGCGGCGGAGTTTCACCGAAACGTCATCAGCCATCGGTCATCAGTCATCAGTCATCGGTCATCGGTTAAGAAATCTTGTAAAGAAAACAAGATTTCGCCTCTTAGGGAATCAAGCAGCAGAGCTGCATCCAAAACGTCATCGGTCATCAGTCATCGGTGATCGAATTAGAAATCTTGCCAAGAAGGGAAGATTTCTCCTGTGGCGATTTCCGAGGACCACGAAGCGGTCAAAGCCCGCTTCGGCGGGCTCTGGAGTTTCTCCATTTCGAAGAAACAATTGGCCAACTCAGCCCGCGGAACGGGCGTCCAGCGTGTAGCCCCCGGCGCAGCGAAGCGGAGCCGGGGGTTAGTTGGGGGTTCGCCAGGAGAGCCCGCGAGGCGGGCGACAGCAGAAAATCCTGTATCGCATCGTATTTGCCACGTTGAAGCCATGCCATCCAATCAAGAAGGAGGCGCTTCTTTGGGCATATAACACCAATTTCAAACCGGACTCCAATTAAGCTAAACCCCTGTCGCCCGCCTTGCGGGCTCCCTCTCGGAAACCCTGCTTGGCCCCCGGCTCCGCTTCGCTGCGCCGGGGGCTACACGCTCGACGCCCGCTCCGCGGGCTCAGACCTATTCTCCATCGGTTGTAGAAACTCCAGAGCCCGCCTACGGCCCGTAAAGGATCAAAAAGACTTACACCCAGAGTCGTTCCAAGCCGTCAAGGCATTGACACTAAGTATCGCATTGACGGCACAAGGCGACCTTGCAACATCCTAAACTCGATTGTCTAAGCTGTCCCGTCGATCGCTATCTCTCGTAATCCTCGGGCCCTAACTGCAAGTAAGGTTCGGCCATTGCATGACTTGCCCTGCTCCGGCACCAGGCTTGCTTACTGCCTGGCATGGCAATCGAAAAAGAAGGCTTCGTTTACTGGGATGAACATTGCAGATGCACGGTTTGTCTGTTCAGCCTCTTTGACGGTCAGGTTTGGAGGTTGGATACGACGTTCCCCAATTATCTCGTCATGCGTGGGGGTGATCTGAAATGCGTATAAACCGAATTCAACAGGTTCTGTCGAGTTTATTGCTGAGTTCCTTTCTGGCCTTCGGCCAGCTCGGAGCTCAAAACGGAAATGGAAATGGCAATGCTGGAAGTAATAATCCGAACGGAAATAACCGCAGCGGGGACAAAAATCAGCCCGACTATGCGCGAGGCTTTGACATCAGCGACTCGCGGATCAGCGATCGAGGCCGTGATCGAAGAGAGATCCACCAAGGAAAAGGGCACGTCCACTGGCCTAAAGATCCTACGGGTATGAAACTCGACTGGAATTACGATGTGGGCGGCGGCGGACAAGTTTTTGATGGACCTTACCCTGTCAACGGCGCCCCGGCAAAATGGAATTTCCTGTACGCCAATCAAACGTCGGGGGACAACACCAACGATCGCGTTTACGTGGCGGTCAATTCAGTAGCTGGACAAACCCAGTCTGACCAGTTCACCTCTTCTACACTCAATGGCACCTGGTATTTTCGCGATCAGATTGGAAACTCGAGTTATTCTTTAACAGCAAATTCCGGTCATCTTCAGATGAACATTCCCAGTGGTTCGACCCACGACTGTTGGGGCACGGGTGCGGCCAGTTACTGGTTCAATTGCGCTACCATGCTGGAAACTTCCAGGAATATTGACGCAACCTACGAAACGAAAATCGATGGAACAAATCTGGGTGCAGGATCCAACGGACAGTCCTATGGGATCATGGTGTGGCAGGACGATGCAAACTATCTGCTGATCGAGTATTTTACCGACACGACAGGTTCAGTCAAAATAGCATTTTCGAAAGTCATTAACGGTACAGGCACGATAGTTTACAGTCCCAACGTTTCTCTTACCGCAACCAATTACATACGCGTTCAACGGAGTGGTAATATCTGGACACCTACTTATAGCCAAAACGGATCAACTTGGAATTCGGTCGGCGCTGCATACACCCAGGCCCTCATTGTTAACAGAGTGGGGCTGGAGATGTCCAATTATACGAACAATCCCGCCACCACAGGCAATTTTGACTACTTCATTGTGACCGGCGAAACTCCCAGGTACAAGGTCTTTTCTTATCACAATGAACCGAGTGAATTAGGCACGCAGGGGGGCCAAACTTATCGGCGCCTCGATGAAGCGGCTGCAGATGTAGCGTCTGGAGTTACCATTAGCGGAAGTATTTCATCGACGGGTGCAACGAATCAACAAGTTTCCCTCAATACGTGGGTGACCAGCCGAGGGAATCCAGGAGCGGTAACAATTCCCGCCGGCACTGTCTGGAGTCAATGGATTAGCGCATGGGACTCAAAAACTAATACCAACAAACTGTTTCTTCGGCTGTACAAACTCAGCGGCAACCCCCCCACGCTGACGCAAATAGTGGACAGCACCCAAACGTCACTTCTCAGCGCCTCAGCTGCAGGTTACAATGTTACCTTCACGTTTCCTTCCACTGTCACTCTTTTGTCGACGGATCGTCTGGCGATGCAATTCTTTGCGGTCAAGGGAGGCAGCACCCAAACGGTGTTCTTTAGCATCGAGGCCGGAACGGGCGGTTATCTCACGACTAGCATTCCTGCCAACAATGTCTATGCTTTCTCAGACATTTACAACACTGTCGGTTCGCCATATCAAGAGCCTTTCTGTCTGTGGCAGAAATCCATAGGGAACGGTGTGGGCAAGGCGGATGGGTCCTCTGTTACCCTAAGCCTGGACGGGAGCCGGATTTACCTCGCATCCACTGACGGGAAGGTTTACTGCTTGAATACAACCGATGGAAGTACCGTTTGGTCTTATGACACGGTCAACAATACTGCGATCCTTGTCAACCCGAGCATTCGGAACTCCACACCTTATTATGATTACGCTTATGATCAGATCTGGATTGGCAGCGAAGATGGGCGACTGCACAAAATAAACGGTATCGACGGAACCTTGATTCAGAAGTCGACCAACGCCGTTTCAACTTTGAGGACCGCTACGGCGTATGCCATTCACTCGACGCCGGTGCGATACAGCTTTGGAGGAATTGATGTGGTGCTGGTCGGTACCGACGACGGGTTCGTGTATCGAGTAAACCCCAATAATCTCAATGCGCTTGTTGCCGATAGTGGCAGCAATACAAGCTACAATCTCACCAGTTCGGGAACTACAGCGGCTGCGGATGCCATTTGGGGAACACCCATCTTCGATGTCGACACCAATAGCATGGTTGTGGCGGTGAACGGGAACTCCTATAAGGTCAATTTAGCTACGGGAGCAAAGAGTAAGTCGACGCTTTTTGCGTCTGGGTCGATTATGTATTCGTCTCCGGCAATCGATTGGGACAACAACTTTGCCTATGTCGGTGGGGGCCTGAAGCTTTGGAAGACAGATTACTTAAGTTGGCCCGCCACGACGACTTTTTCGACTTCAACTCAGGGGACCAATCCCGACAACACCTATCCCCGATCGTCCCCTCTGTGGGTCAGCGGAGCAACCGATTACGCTTATATCGGGGATGGTGGCGGCTATATGAACCGCTTTACGGCCAATAACGCAAGTGCCAGTCCAAGTCTGTCTAATTATTTCCAAACTCTTACGCAAATTGCCGGCGACACGAGCGACTCGCCGCCGATCATGGACTACTTTACTGGAAATATTTATTTCGGAGCTAAAAACGGCAGACTGTATCAACTTAGCCAAACATTCTAGGCCCCCGCCCGCCGAAGGTGTGAAAAAATTGATTTCATCTGCACGGTACGGATGTGGTGCTGGTCGGCGCTGCCACCAGCCCCGGAGGAACATGACCTCAAAGTGAGCTTTGCTGAAGAATGGGCCAGGCTGTTGAAGGCAATGGGCCAGGACGAGCATTAGAACTACGCAATTCTGTCGCCCGCCCCAAAAAACGGGCCGGGCTCATGGCGTGGAAAAATGACCGCTGGCCCCAGGGCTGCGCAAGCTCCGCCCTGGGCTTTATTCTTGCGCCCAGCCAAAAAACGGCCGGGCTGGTCCGCTTTCGAGGACTGGGAAAATGTAGAAACTCCAAGGGCGCGCCAGAGGCGCGCTGAGCCAGTAGCCCCGGGTTGGCGCCCGCCGCAGGCGGGCCCACCCCGGGAATAGAGACCAACCAAAATAGTATTCGCGCCCCGGCGGGGCGCGGAGATTCGTGCAACCTACGTGTTGTCCAATATCTTCAATGAAACGTTCGTTTGTTCACCTGTTGGGTCTTCGCACCCCGCTGGGGTGCGAAAGACAGAATTGAGCATCTTTCCCGGGGTCGACGCTGAAAAACGCGTCAACCCCGGGCTACGAGCTATGTGCCCCTCCGGGGCACTAGCTCACTAAAGCGGGCTCTACGTGGGTTGTATGTTCGACAATCCCGCGGAGAGGCGGCAAGGCTTCTGTGCTTTGTCTGGCC